>NZ_JBSFJF010000002.1:0-246683 GCF_053597915.1 Streptomyces sp. NPDC001219
ATGATGCCGAAGAACGGCAGCGCGATGATGTACACCTCGGGATGGCCGAAGAACCAGAAGAGGTGCTGCCACAACAGGGCACCGCCGTTGGCGGCGTCGAAGACATGCGCACCGAACTTCCGGTCCGCCTCCAGCGCGAACAGCGCCGCCGCCAGCACCGGGAAGGCCAGCAGGACCAGCACACCGGTCAGCAGCACGTTCCAGGTGAAGATCGGCATCCGGAACATCGTCATGCCAGGCGCCCGCATGCAGATGATCGTCGTGATGAAGTTGACCGAACCGAGGATCGTGCCGAAGCCCGAGAAGGCCAGACCCATGATCCACATGTCGCCGCCGATTCCCGGGGAATGCACCGAGTCGGAGAGCGGCGCATAGGCGAACCAGCCGAAATCGGCGGCCCCCTGCGGTGTCAGAAAGCCGCCGACCGCGATCAGGGAGCCGAAGAGGTAGAGCCAGTACGCGAGCATGTTCAGCCGGGGAAAGGCGACATCGGGCGCGCCGATCTGCAGCGGCATGATCCAGTTCGCGAATCCGGCGAACAGCGGCGTCGCGAACATCAGCAGCATGATCGTGCCGTGCATCGTGAACGCCTGGTTGAACTGCTCGTTCGACATGATCTGGTGGCCGGGCCGGGCCAGTTCGGCGCGCATCACCAAGGCCATCAGTCCGCCGAGGCAGAAGAAGGCGAAGGCGGTGACCAGGTAGAGCGTGCCGATCGTCTTGTGGTCGGTGGTCGTCAGCCACCTCACGGGAAACTTCATGCCCGGTAGGTGTCCGCAGCCGCCGCGATCTTCACTGCCCGCGCGCCGAAAGGCCCGCCAAGGGGGGTGGCAAGTCTCACCCAAGAGGGTGTGAAGATCGGGGCCATGCCGGACACCAAGGGTTCATGAGCACGGACGACGCCTTCGCCGAGGCCTATCGCGCGCACTACTGGGCGGTCAGCCGCTTCGTGGCGCGGCGGCTGGACGGGCAGGCACACGAGGTCGAGGAAGTGGTGGCGGAGGTCTTCTCCATAGCCTGGAGACGCCGCGCCGAGCTTCCCGAGGCGCCGCTGCCCTGGCTGTACGGGGTGGCCCGGAACTGCCTGGCCAACACGGTGCGGGGGAGGGGCCGTTACCGGCGGCTGCTGCACCGGCTCGGCAACCACGAGGCGGCGCACCGCCGGCAGACCGTGGACAGCCCGGACGCCGAGGGGCCCGGCTCCTGGGTGCACGAGGCGCTGGCCCGGCTCTCCGCCGCCGACCAGGAGGTGCTGCGGCTGACCGCCTGGGAGGAACTGACCGTCGAGGAGCTGGCGGTGACCCTCGGGTGCGGCCGGAGCGCGGCGGCCATGCGGCTGCACCGGGCGCGCGGCCGGCTGCGTACCCAGATCGAGCGGATGCGTCCGCGCGGCACCGTCCCCTCCGACGCGCCTCCCCCACGGCCCGACGCACCCCCTTCGCCGCCGGCCCCCCGCCCGGCCGCTCCCCGTCCCCTCTCCCCCCAGCCCGTCACGACCCGCGCGGGAGGCCGCAGCCATGACTGAGGAACTGGAGCTGCTGCGCCAGGCCGACCCCGTCTCCGCCGACGAGGGGCCCTGGCGCGACCGCCCCCTGACCGCGCGGGCGGAAGCCGGGCTGGCGGCGCTGACGTCCGGTGCCGCACCGCCCGGCCGTCCGCGCCCGGTGCGCCGGCGCCGTCTGCTGATGGGCCTGGCCGCCGCCTCGTCGGCCGCGGCCGCCGCCCTGGTGCTCACCTTCTCCGGCGCCACCACCAGCCCCGCCGTCGCCGCGCCCGCCGCCCTCCCGGTGAAGGCCGGTGCGCCGTCCGTGTCACTGGACGTGCTCGCCCGCAGGGCGGAGGCCAGGGCGCGGGCGGCGAGTGCCCAGGACGGGCCACGACGGGGCAGCCATCTCCAGAGCTGGTACATGAGCATGGAGGCGGGCCCGGACGCCGCGCCCCCCGTGACCGTGCCCGAGGAGCGCATCACCAGCTGGAACGACGACGGCAGCGGCTCGGAACTGGTGGTGGCCACCGACCCGCGGCACCCGGGCCGTCCGGTGATCCACGACAACGACGGCGAGTGGCAGACCGTGAGCGACGGCAAGGTCCTGCACCGCAGGACCTATCCGGCGGGCTCGGAGGCCCTGCACAGCGGGCTGGCCGGCCGTACGAGGCCCGCGACGGACGCCGGGGCGCTGCGCGAACAGCTGTCGTGGCTGTACGGCGGGGCGAGCGGCACCCGCACGACGCCGGAGCTTCTCTCGGCGCTGTCCTCGTTCCGCCAGGAGTGGACGCCCGGGCCGCGGGAGACGGCCGCCGTCGTCCGGATGCTGGCCGGGGCGGACGGTCTGCAGCAGGCGGGGGTGGTCACCGACCGGCTGGGCCGGCGCGGGCAGGCGTATGTGTACGACGGCCCGGACGGCGCGACGAACTCCACCCGCCAGATGGTGATCCTCGATCCGCGGACCGGTGATCTCCTCGGCCTGGAGATCACCTTCACCAGGGACGAGCCGGAGTTCAGGATCACGTCGGGGGAGGTCATGTCGTACGAGGCGTGGATGCCGTGAGGTGACGGCGGGCCGGGGCGCCGGGCCGGGCCGCTCCCGAGTGGCGGGGCGGCCGGTCATGGCTGATCCTTGAGGGACGCGACGATCCACCTCGGCGCGGCGGTGCAGTGCGCCCGCCGCGCCGTTCCTCTGCCCGGCCGACCGCCCTCCGGCGCGTGGCACACCTCACAACCGGCCGATGGTTGCAGCAGAACTTCGCGATATGGATCACAGCAAGAGGTGCCGCGGAGTCTTTTACGAAATGACGTTTGCCCAGCCAGGAGCGGGTATACGGACGACTGCGCGGTCGTCCGCGCACTGTCCGTGATGATCCGGTCTGCCCCTATGGTCGACCTTTGCCCGTCGCGTCATGACGGGCCGTGCCCGCCTCCCACGGCGGGCGGTGTCATGTTGTCGTCCAAGAGAGCGCAGGCGAGCGAGCACGTGCCGACGCAGTCCCCCGTCGCACCCGGTCCCGATCATCCCGTCGGCAGTCGTGCCGACGCCGCATCCGGCCCCTCACAGGACCACGCGGCGGATTCCGCGCAGCACGCGCCGACCGAGGTGACCGTCGTCGATCCCGCGATGGTCAAGCGCGCGGTGTCGGCCGCTGCGCTCGGCAACGCGATGGAGTGGTTCGACTTCGGCGTGTACAGCTACATCGCGGTCACCCTCGGACATGTCTTCTTCCCGTCCGGGAACCCGACCGCGCAGTTGCTGTCGACGTTCGGGGCGTTCGCGGCGGCGTTCCTGGTACGCCCCATCGGCGGCATGGTCTTCGGGCCGCTGGGTGACCGGATCGGCCGTCAGAAGATCCTCGCGATCACCATGATCATGATGGCGGCGGGCACCTTCGCCATCGGTCTGATCCCGTCCTACGCCTCCATCGGCGTCGGCGCACCGATCCTGCTGCTCGTCGCCCGCCTGGTACAGGGCTTCTCCACCGGTGGCGAATACGGCGGCGCCTCCACCTTCATCGCCGAGTACGCGCCGGACAAGAAGCGCGGATTCCTGGGCAGCTGGCTGGAGTTCGGCACCCTGGCCGGCTACGTCGGCGGCGCCGGCCTGGTCACGCTGATGACCGCGCTGCTGTCCACCGAGGACCTGACCTCCTGGGGCTGGCGCATCCCGTTCCTGATCGCCGGACCGATGGGCATCATCGGCCTCTACCTGCGGATGCGGCTGGAGGAGACCCCGGCCTTCGCGCAGCTGGAGAAGGAGGCGCGGACGAAGGAGAAGGCGCGCCGCGAGGCCGAGAAGCGGATCGGCATCCGCGAGATGATCTTCGGTCAGTGGCGGGCGCTGCTGCTGTGCGTCGGACTGGTCCTGGTCTTCAACGTCACGGACTACATGCTGCTGTCCTACATGCCGAGCTACCTGACCTCGGAGCTGAAGTACGACGAGACGCACGGGCTGCTGGTCGTGCTGGCGGTGATGGTCCTGATGATGGCCGTCCAGCCGTTCGCGGGCCGGCTCACCGACCGCTTCGGCCGCCGCCCCATCATCGGCGCGGGCTGCCTCGGCTTCCTGCTGCTGTCCGTCCCGGCGCTGCTGCTGATCCGGCAGGGTTCGCTGGCCGCCATCGCCCTGGGCATGGCCGCGCTGGGGCTGCTGCTGGTCACCTTCACCGCGGCGATGCCGTCCACGCTGCCCGCGCTGTTCCCGACCAAGGTGCGCTACGGCTCGCTGTCGATCGGCTTCAACGTCTCCGTGTCGCTCTTCGGCGGTACGACGCCGCTGGTGGTCACCGCCCTGATCGGCGCGACCGGCAACAAGATGATGCCCGCCTACTACATGATGGCGGCGGCCGTGATCGGCGGTATCGCCGTCCTGCTGATGTCGGAGAGCGCCCGCAAGCCGCTCCCCGGCTCCCCGCCGGCCGTCGAGACCGAGGCCGAGGCGAAGGAGCTGCGGCGCGCGGCATGACGCGGACCTGCGCGGCGGTCTGACCCACGCACCGCCCGCACCCGGACTCCACGAGGGCCCGGCCGGACACTTCCGGCCGGGCCCTCGGCATGTGCGTATGCCTGCCGGTCGGCGGCCCCGCAGGAGCGCCACGCGACCTCAACGGCCGTGGCTCCGGGCCCTGGACTGCGTCCCTCCGGCACCGTGCGGCACGATGGTCGACATGAGCATCGTGAAGATCAATGTACTGACCGTCCCCACCGAGCAGCGCGAGGTCCTGGAGAAGCGCTTCGCGGCGCGGGCCGGGACCGTGGACTCCTCGGACGGCTTCGAATGGTTCGAGCTGCTGCGCCCCGTCGAGGGCACCGACCAGTACCTCGTCTACACCCGGTGGCGGGACGAGGAGTCGTTCCAGGCCTGGATGGAGGGGCCGATGAAGGCCGCGCACCAGCAGGGCGGCGGTGCCGAGGGCGGGGAGCGGCCCAAGCCCGCGGCGTCCGGTTCCACGCTGTGGTCCTTCGAGGTGGTACAGCAGGCCGCGCCGAAGCAGGGCTGACGGACGGCGGCGTCACCCGAAATGCGTTGCGCGGCCCGCCGGACCGGCCGCGACAATGGCGCCATGAGTGACGCCGCCACCCTCCGTCTCCCCTGGGCCGTCGCCGCCGAGCCGGCCGGTTCGGCGGATGCCGCAGCGCTGCTGCGCGAGTACTACACGGAGGTAGCCGACCGCTACTTCGCGCTCCACGAGAACCGCCGCGCCACACCGGAGGAGATCGCGGAGGGGGTGGCGGAGTACCCCAGCGCCGAGCTGGCGCCGCCGGGCGGTGTGCTGCTGGTGGCGCGCTACGGCGGTGAGGTGGCGGGCTGTGCCGGGGTGCGGTTGCTGGACGCGCGCACCGCGGAGCTGAAGCAGTTGTTCGTCCGGGCCGCCGTGCGCGGGCTGGGCGGTGCGGGCGCGCTGCTGTCGGCCGCCGAGGAGGCCGCGGTGCGGCTCGGCGCCGGGTGGCTGCGGCTCGACACCCGGCGGGACCTGGTGGAGGCCGTCGCGCTGTACCGGCGGCACGGCTTCGGGGAGATCGAGCGCTACCACGACGATCCGTACGCGGAGGTCTTCTTCGAGAAGCGGCTGACCGGGGGCCGTTGACCGGTGGGGGGACCCCTCCCCCGGCCCCACCGCCCCGCGCGCCGTGCTCACTTCGCCAGGTCCGGCGGCTGCGGCGTGGGCGGATGGGTGCGGGGCAGCGGCCGCCGGGCGTCGCCGTTGTGCGGCTCCTCCGCGTCCGAGCCGCACAGCTCCGCCGTCAGTTCGTGGACGAGTTCGGTGAGGTCGGTGGGCCGGTCCCGGGTCCACCAGTCGCCCAGCATCTCCGCGAGCGACTGTTGACGGGCCGCCGAGAGCCGCGCCGCGGTGTCCCGTCCGTGGTCGGTGAGCAGCAGCAACAGCCCGTCGCGGGTGGCGAGTCCGCGTACCTCGATCTGGCGGACGCCCTCGGAGATCACTCCCAGCGGCACGGTGCTGCGTTCGGCGAGCAGCCCCGGTTCCACCGAGCCGTAGCGGTGGATGCGCAGGATCAGCCAGGCGGCGGCCGGTTTGAGGTCCAGCCCGGCCCCCGCGACGATCTTCTCGTAGATGTGTCGGCGGCCTTCCCGGCTGCCGAGGATGGACAGGGCGCGGGCGACCTCGTCGCGGGAGGACCGTTCGACGGGGTTGGAGGAGAGCACCTCGCTGGTGTCGGGCGCGGTGACACTGCTGCGCAGCGGCTCCTCCCTGAGGAACCAGGCCAGCGCGAAGGCCACCAGGACCACGGGGACGGCGTAGAGGAAGACGTCGGTGATGGAGACGGCGTAGGCGTCGAGGACGGCGGTGCGCTGGCCGGGCGGCAGCCGGTCGACGGTCCGCGGGTCCTCGGCGATCCGGGCGGGGTCGATACCGGGCGGCAGTCGCTGTCCGGCGAGGGCGTCGGCGATCCGCGGGCCGAGGTGGCCGGCGAAGACCGTGCCGAAGAGGGAGACGCCGAACGAGCCGCCGATGGAGCGGAAGAACGTGGCGCCGGAGGTGGCCACGCCCAGGTCCTGGTAGGGCACCGCGTTCTGCACGATGAGCACCAGCACCTGCATGACCAGGCCGAGCCCGAAGCCGAAGACGAAGAAGCAGGCGCTCATCTCGGCGAGGCCGCTGGACCGGTCGAGATGGTGCAACAGCAGCAGCCCGAGCGCCACGACACCGGTGCCGGCGATCGGGAAGACCTTGTAGTGGCCGGTGCGGCTGACGATCTGCCCGGAGCCGGTGGAGGCCAGCAGCATGCCGAACACCATCGGCAGCATGTGCACCCCGGACACGGTCGGGCTGACGCCCTGTACGACCTGGAGGAACGTCGGCAGATAGGTCATCGACCCGAACATCGCGAAGCCGACGACGAAGCCGATGACGGCGGTGAGCGAGAAGGTGCGCAGCCGGAACAGGCGCAGCGGCAGCACGGGTTCGGCGGCCCGGCGCTCGATGAACAGGAAGGCGCCCAGCAGGACGACACCGAGCGCGCCGCACCCCACGATCTGCCAGGAGGCCCACGGGTAGGTGACGCCGCCGAACGAGGTCATCAGCACGAAGCAGGCGGCGACCGCGGCGATCGTGGCGGTGCCCAGGTAGTCGATCCGGTGCGGGGTGCGGCGGCGCGGGATGTGCAGCACGGTGGCGATGACGGCGAGCGCGACGATGCCGACGGGAACGTTGATGTAGAACACCCAGCGCCAGCTGAGATGGTCCACGAACAGCCCGCCGAGCAGCGGGCCGAGGACGCTGCTGGCGCCGAAGACGCCACCGAACAGGCCCTGGTATTTGCCCCGTTCGCGGGGCGGCACGATATCGCCGACGATCGCCATGGACAGCACGATCAGCCCGCCGCCGCCCAGCCCCTGGAGGGCCCGGAAGCCGATCAGCTCACCCATGTTCTGCGCGATGCCGCACAGCACCGAGCCGATCAGGAAGATCACGATGGCGGTCTGGAAGAGCTTCTTGCGGCCGTACAGGTCACCGAGCTTGCCCCACAGGGGCGTCGCGGCCGTCGAGGCCAGGAGGTAGGCGGTGACGACCCAGGAGAGGTGGTTGAGGCCGCCGAGGTCGCTGACGATGGTGGGCAGCGCGGTGGCGACGATGGTCTGGTCGAGCGCCGCGATGAGCAGGCCGAGCAGCAGCGCGCCGATCGCGACGAGGACCGTCCGCCGGGACCGGTCCTCGCCGGGGACGGGCGGCGCACCGGTGTCCTGCGCCATGAGCCTCTCCTCCGTTCCGGAGCGTCCCGTGCGGTGCCGGGCCCGGGTCGTCCCGTACGGAGCCGGGCCGTCCGTCCCGTCCCCGGGCCGCCGCCGGCCACGCTGCCGTTGTGCCCTCCTTCGGACTTCCATCCTGGGTGGTTCCGCCGGATATGGCCCGCCGAGTGGTGCGCCCCGGCAGGGGCCACTCGGGGCATGCCGGGCGGATGTCGTCGAGCGCCTGCGGGGACCGCGCGGCGTCTGGATAATCGCTGCCGGTTCGCTGCCTCCAGGGAGGGGAACACCCGTGACGGCACAGCCCTGTCCGCACTGCCACGCCCCCGTACGCGGCGACGGCCGGCCCGGCTGCCTGTGTGCGGCGGCCGAGGCGGACGACTTTGATCCGCTGCGCGTTCGGCCGTACGTGTCACTGCCCGACGCGGACGGGGACGAGGAGGAGCCCCACAGCGCCGGGGACGAGCCCGGAGGCACCGGCTTCGCCGGCCCCCTGGCGCCCCGTATGCGGCACCGACGCCCTCTCCGGTGGCCGGCGGACCCGGGCGACGGCACCCGACCACGGCACCACAACCCCCGGCGCCGCCCGCCCCACCCGCAGCGCCTCCTCCCCCGCGCCGACCGGCGCCGCCTCCCCGACCGCGCCCCGCTCCCCGTCGCCGGACGCGACCGCCCCCGAGGCCACCGCGCGGCCCCACCGAACCCCGGACCCGCGTCCCCCCGCCCCCACCCGGGCCGCCGGACAGGTCTCGGACGTCCCCGCCACCCACGGCCCCGGCACCCCGCCCACCGGGCCGATCGTGCTGCGCGAAGGGGCCGGAGGGCCCGAAGTGGCGGAGCTGCAGGCGCGGCTGCGCCGGCTGGCGGTGTATCCCGGCCCGGAGGACGGCCGCTACGACGCGGACGTACGGGAGGCCGTGTCGCGCTACCAGCGGGCCTACGGAGTGGCGGGCGATCCGGACGGCGTCTACGGGGCGCCGACCCGGGCGTCCCTGGAGTCCCGGACGGAGGAGCCCTGACCTGGCCGGCAGGGCTCTGACCAGGCTGGTTGTCGTCAGGCGCCGCGTTTTGTATCGTGAAGGAACAAAGTGGTTCCGCCCGCACTCCCTGACCGGCGGGCGGGACCGCTCTGTTTCTTCCGGGGTGCCCTCCGCACCGTCCGTCCGTAGCGCCCAGGAGCCCGCCGATGACGGCCGTCACCACGCTCACCGCCCGCGCCCTGCTGCTGGACATGGACAGCACACTGGTGAACTCCGAGGCCGTCGTCGAGCGCTGCTGGCGCCGCTGGGCCGCCGAACACGGGCTGGACGGCGACGAGATCCTCCAGGTCGTGCACGGCCGGCAGGGCTGGGCCACCATGGCCGCGCTGCTCCCGGACCGCCCGATGGAGCTCAACCTCGCGGACAACCGCCGGATGCTGGCGCAGGAGACCGCCGACATGGACGGCGTGGTGCCGGTCTCCGGCGCACCCGCCTTCCTGGCCGCCCTCGCCGCCCTCCCGCACGCCCTGGTGACCTCTGCGGACGTCGCGCTCTCCGACGCCCGGATGGGCGCGGCCGGGCTGCCGATGCCGGACGTGCGGATCACGGCGGAGAGCGTGAGCGCCAGCAAGCCCGATCCGGAGGGCTTCCTCAAGGGCGCCGCCGAGCTGGGCTTCGCCCCCGAGGACTGCGTGGTGTTCGAGGACTCCGAGGCGGGCATAGAAGCGGGCCGGGCGGCCGGGATGCGAGTGGTCGGCGTCGGTGACCGGGCCGCCGCGTTCGCGCCCACCGTGCAGGTCCCCGACCTCACCCGGGTCCGCGTCGAGGCGCTGGCGGACGGCGGCATCGCGGTCCACATCGAGGGCTGAGCACCGCCCCCGCACCCGCACGGCCCGAAGGGGCCGCGCCGCACGCCCAGAAGAAGGCACTGCCGCACGCCCCGAACGGGCCGCGCCGCACCCTTTCCTCCCCTCTCCACCCGCCCACCCCCCGAAGGGGGGTGGGCGGCGGGGAAAAAACTGCTACCCCGCGATCGCCTCATACAGGCTGAAGCCCGCCAGCAGCAGCATCACGCCCGCCGCGATCCTGGTGATGAGCCGGAGCGGCACGTACTTCATCAGCGTGCGGCCGCCCAGGATGCCCAGGCCGGCCACCGCCCACAGTGCCAGGACGGCGCCGACGCCGACCGAGAGCGGGTCGTCGTAACGGGCCGCGAGGTTGGCGGTCATGATCTGGGTCAGATCGCCGAACTCGGCGACCAGGATCATCATGAAGCCCGCCCCGGAGACCTTCCAGAAGCTCTGGTCGGCGGGCTTGCGCACCTCCTCCTCGTCGTCCCCCTTCCGGAACAGCAGCACTGCGGCGCCCGCCAGGAAGAGGACCCCGACCACGCCCTGTACCAGGCGGTGCGGGAGCAGGGTCAGCACGCTGCCCGCGGCGATGGCCAGGGCGACATGCACCAGGAAGGCGGCGGCGACTCCGGCGAAGACATAGGAGGCGCGGTAGCGGGTACCGAGCATCAGCCCGGCGAGGGCGGTCTTGTCGGGCAGTTCGGCGAGGAAGACGACGCCGAAGACGACGGCGGCGACGGTGAAGCTGAACACGGGGTGGGATACCTCGATCGGTCGGGCCGCACCAAAGGGGCCCGGGAAAGGGGTCGCTTCGGCACGGCAGCGTCAGACACTGCGGCCGAAGGTCTCGCTGGCGCGGTATGGCTACCTACCGCGCTCCGGGCGCCGGCTCACCACGTCGTCACAACGCGATGAACGCGCTCCACCAGGGGTGGTGGTCGGGCGACGGGCGGGCAGTATGTCGACGGTCCGGCAGAGAGCTACTCCCCTTCTGCTGCCGTCAAGGGTACGCGGTGCAGCCTTCCGCGCGCGACCAGCTCCAGCACCACCGCACAGGCCGTCGCCTGCACCGTCAGCAGGGCCACCAGCACGAACAGCTGCACCGCACCGGCCTGTACGGGCGAGGCCCCGCCCAGCAGCATGCCGACGAACGCGCCGGGGAGTGTGACCAACCCCACGGTCCGGGTCTGGTCCAGCCCCGGCAGCAGCGCGTCCGACGCGGCCGGGCGGGCGACCTCCATGCGTGCGTCGCGGTCGGGCAGCCCCAGCGCGAGGCCCGCCTCGAACTCACCGTGCCGGGTCTCCAGCTCGTCGAGCGCCCGCCGCCCGGCCAGCACGGTGGCGGTCAGCGCGCCGCCGATCAGGATGCCGGTGACGGGGATCAGGGTGAGTCCGCGCGGGGGCACCAGACCGGTGAGCAGCAGCAGCCCGACGACCGGGACGACCGCGACGGCGATCGGTACGGCGGCCCACCACCAGCTGCGGTTCTGCGTGATCCGGCGCCCGGCGGTCCGCACCGCCACCGCGAACATCAGCAGCAGGAAACCCAGCAGCCGGGGCAGGGCGTGCACCACCCAGCCGATGAGGTAGGAGACGGCGGCGAGTTGGGCGGCGGCGCGCAGGCCGGCGACGGCGACGGCCCGGGAGTGGCCGAGGCGGGCCAGTGCGGCGACGGCCACGGCGGCGGCCAGAAGGACGGCGAGGACGACCCCGAGAGTGGCGTTGACCGGCAGCAGCACGCGCTCACTGTAGGGGCGCCCGGGGCGCGGATACGTCCGGAGCGCCACAACCGGAGCGCCGTTGTGCATTTATGGCGCCCCGTCAGCCCTTGAACTGACGTGGGCATGTCGTCACTCTGTTACCTGGTGCCCATCTCAAGGAAACCCCACAGCGACACCATGAGCCGCGCACCGCACGTCAACTTCCCCCCACATCACGGGAGTTTCGATGAAAAAGGTCTACGCGCGTCGAGTTTCCGTCGCCGCGGGTTCGGCCGCGGCCCTGGTCTGCACACTGGCGCTCAGCGGCCAGTCCGCCCAGGCCGCACCGCCCAGCCCGCCGGACGCCGCCACCGCCCGCAAGTACCTCGCCGAGATCAAGGAACAGGCCGAGGGCCCGCAGGACGGCTACAGCCGTGACAAGTTCCCGCACTGGATCGACCAGGGCAAGAACTGCAACACCCGCGAAGTGGTGCTCAAGCGCGACGGCACGGACGTGAAGCAGGACGGCAGCTGCGCGGCGGTCAGCGGCAAGTGGGTCTCGGCCTACGACGGCAAGACCTGGACCCAGCCGGCCGACCTCGACATCGACCATGTCATCCCGCTGTCCGAGGCCTGGAAGTCGGGCGCCGCGAAGTGGACCACCGAGCGCCGCAAGGACCTGGCCAACGACCTCACCCACTCCCAGCTGATCGCCGTCACCGACAACCTCAACCAGGAGAAGGGCGACAAGGACCCGGCGAAGTGGCTGCCGCCGAAGACCTCGTACCAGTGCGAGTACGCCCGGATGTGGGTGTCGGTGAAGCATGAGTACGGCATGACCGCGGACTCCGCCGAGAAGGCCGCGCTGAAGAAGATCCTCGACGGCTGCTGAGCCCCGCTCCCCGGGCCGCCGCCCCGCGCCCGCCGGCCGGAACGCCACCGTCCGGCGGGCGCGCCGTCACCCCACCCGCCGTCGCGCCCGTTGTGCTCCTATCCTCTGACCACGACGAGGGGAGGCACCCGATGACCGGACTGCGCCTGGGGCCGCTGCTGCGGTATGCCGACGCGGACAGCGCGACGGTGTGGGTGGAGACCGACCGGCCGTGCGTGGTGCACGTCCGCTGCGAGGACGGGGCGGCCGGCGCACAGCACACCTGGCAGGTCGCCGGGCACCACTACGCGCTGGTCCCGGTGACCGGTCTGACGCCCGGCAGCGAGACGGCCTACCGGGTCCTGCTCGACGACGAGCAGGAGGTCTGGCCGCTGCCCGGCAGCCGCTTCCCCGCGAGCACCATCCGCACCCTCCCCGCCTCCCCGCAGGAGCCGCTGGAGTTCGCCTTCGGCTCCTGCCGCTGGTCCGCGACGCCCTCGAAGGCCGCGCACGACCCGGTCGGCCCGGACGCCCTGGACACCCTCGCCGCCACCCTGGCCGCCGGCTCCGGGCGGCGGCGCCCCGACGTGCTGCTCCTGCTGGGCGACCAGGTCTACGCCGACCAGACCTCGGAGGCGACCGCGCAGGTGCTGGCCGGGCGCCGCGACCTCACCGAGCCGCCGTGGAAGCAGGTCGCCGACTTCGAGGAGTACACCTACCTCTACTACGAGTCCTGGCTCGACCCCGAGGTCCGCTGGCTGCTGTCCACGGTCCCCAGCTGCATGATCTTCGACGACCACGACGTCATCGACGACTGGAACACCTCGGCGTCCTGGCTGGCCCGGATGCGGGCGACCCCCTGGTGGCGCGAGCGGATACTCGGCGGCCTGATGTCGTACTGGGTGCACCAGCACCTGGGCAATCTCTCGCCCGCCGAACTGGCCGCCGACGAGCTGTATGCGCGGGTGCGGTCGGTACCGGACGCGACGGACCTGGTGCGGGAGTTCGCGGCCGGTGCGGACGCCGATCCGGCGCACGCCCGCTGGAGCTACCGCCGCGACTTCGGCCGGGTGCGGCTGGTCATGATCGACACCCGGGCCACCCGTGTCCTGGACGAGGGCCGTCGCGCGATGCTCGACAAGACGGAGGGCGAATGGCTGCGGCATGCGGTGCTGGACGGGCGCGAGGGCTACGACCATCTGCTGCTCGGCAGTTCGCTGCCCTGGCTGCTGCCGCATCTCATCCATGCCGGGGAGGGCTGGAACGCCGCGCTGTGCGCCGGTGAACGGGGCCCGCGCTGGGCCCGCCGCAGCGAGTTCCTGCGCCAGCGCGCCGACTTGGAGCACTGGGCGGCGTTCCCCGGCTCGTTCACCGCGCTCACCGAGCTGATCGCCGAGGCCGGGTCCGGTGACCGGGCCCCGGCGACGGTCTGTGTGCTGTCCGGGGACGTGCACCACGCGTACGTCGCCGAGCCGCACTGGCGCGGCGCCGGTCCGCACCCCGCGAGCCGGGTGCTCCAGCTGACCTGCTCCCCCGTCCACAACAGCATTCCCGGCTCGCTGCGGGCCGGTTTCCGCTTCGGGTGGAGCCGGTCCGGCCGGTGGCTGGGCAAGCTGCTGGCGCGGCACGGGCGGCTGCCCCGGCCGGCGGTGAAGTGGCGGCGCACGGGCGGTCCCTGGTTCGGCAACCAGCTGATGACGCTGACGCTGGCGGGCCGTGCGGCGCGGCTCGCCCTGGACCAGACCCGCCGGGAGAAGAACGGCGGCGTCCGGCTCGTCACGGTCTGGCGTGCCGCGTTGACCGATGCGCGGGTTGGCGGCGAAAGCGGCGGTAAGGGCGGTCCGGCAGCGGGCACCTGACGGGCCACGTCCGGCTGAGGCGGGCGCCCCGGCGCCTGTAAACCTCCCACCGGGCACCGGAAGCCAGGATTCCGATCTGCGGTTTCCAGCGTATTTTTTGCCCACCCGGGTGCTCCGCGACGGGCCCGGGCGGTGATGATGGGGCGCACCTTCGTCGCCCGCCTTCCCGGGCGGCCGGGCCCGCCGGGCCGGCCGTCCGCCGCCCCAGGGAGAGCCCCTCTTGGCCGCCGACCACATCGCCGACCGCCGCCCCCGGCCCGCCCTCGCCCTCGTCGGGGCCGGGCCGCGCGGGACGAGCGTGCTGGAGCGGATCTGCGCCTCGGCCGCCGAACTGGCCCCGGGCTCGCGGCTGACCGTCCATGTCATCGACCCCGCCCCGCCCGGCGCGGGCCAGGTGTGGCGCACCGCCCAGCCGCCCGAACTCCTGATGAACACCGTGGCCTCACAGGTCACCCTGTTCACCGACGACAGCGTCGCGTGCGCCGGCCCGATACGCACCGGGCCGAGCCTGTACGACTGGGAGGGGTGCGAGGTCGGCCCGGACGACTATCCGGGGCGCGCGCTCTACGGGCGTTATCTGGAGTGGTTCTTCCGCCGCACGGTGCGCACCGCGCCCGAGGAGGTGACGGTCGTGACGCACCCGGCCCGCGCGGTGCGGCTGGCCGAGGCCCCCGACGGCACGCAGTCCCTGACCCTCGACGACGGCCGGACGCTGCACGGTCTGGGGGCGGTGGTCCTCGCCCAGGGCCATCTGCCGGCCGTCGCGGACGCGGAGCAGCGGCGCCTGGCCGACTACGCCGCCGGGCACGGGCTGCACTATCTGCCGCCCGCCAACCCCGCCGATCTCTCCGCCGCCCTGGAGGCGCTGGCGCCGGGCCGTCCGGTACTGCTGCGCGGTCTGGGCCTCAACTTCTTCGATCACATGGCGCTGCTGACGACGGCCCGGGGCGGCCGGTTCGTCCGCGGCTCCGACGGGGCGCTGACGTATCTGCCGTCCGGCCGCGAACCCCGGCTGTACGCGGGCTCCCGGCGCGGCGTTCCGTACCACGCGCGCGGTGACAACGCGAAGGGCGCGCACGGCCGTCATCTGCCGCTGCTGCTCACCGCGGACGTGATAGCGGCGTTCCGCAAGCGCGCGGACTCCGGTGAACTGCCCGACTTCCTGGCGGAGGTCTGGCCCCTGGTGGCCAAGGAGGTGGAGACGGTCCACTACGAGGCGCTGCTGGCGCGGCGGGGTGCCGGCGCGCCGGACCCCCTTTTCCGGGAGCGTTTCCGGCAGCGCTTCCTGGACAGCGCGCACCGCAGCCCCGAAGAGGCCGCCGTCCTGGACGCCTTCGGGATCGCACCGGCCGAGCGCTGGGACTGGGAACGGGTCTCCCGGCCGCACGGGGAGCGGTCGTTCGCCGGCCGTGCCGCCTTCCGGGGCTGGCTGCTGGACCATCTGCGGACGGATGTCGCGCACGCCCGCCAGGACAACGTGTCCGGCCCGGTCAAGGCGGCGCTGGACGTGCTGCGGGATCTGCGCAACGAGCTGCGGCAGATCGTCGATCACGGCGGGCTGGCCGGCGCGTCCCGCCGCGACCATGTGGACCGCTGGTACACCCCGCTCAATGCCTTCCTGTCCATCGGGCCGCCGCGGCGCCGGATCGAGGAGATGGCCGCGCTGGTCGAGGCCGGGGTGCTGGAGGTGGTCGGCCCCCGGATGACGGTGCGGCCCGGCGCGGCCGACGGCGGCGCGCCCGGTTTCACGGCGCACTCACCGGACGTGCCGGGCTCGGCGGTGACGGCGACGGCGCTGATCGAGGCGCGGCTGCCGGAACCGGATGTCCGGCGCACCACGGACCCGTTGCTGGCCCGGCTGCTGGCCGAGGGCGGCGGCCGGCCGCACACCGTGGACGGCTACGAAACGGGCGGGCTCGATGTGTCGCCGAGCCCGTACCACCTCGTCGGGGCCGACGGGCGGCGCCATCCGCGGCGGTTCGCGGTCGGGGTGCCGACGGAGGGGGTGCACTGGGTGACGGCGGCCGGGGCGCGCCCAGGGGTGGGATCGGTCACATTGGCCGACACGGACGCGGTGGCGCGGGCGGCGCTGCGGGCGGCGGCCCAGGGCACGGCCCCGGGTGCGAACGGGGGCGTGGGGGCAGGCGTGGCCCCGGCGAACGGCGTGGTTCCGGCGGCAGGTGCGGTTTCGGCGATGGGTGCGCCTTCTTCCGGCCAAAGGTCGCGTTTGGCCAGAGGTTGAACTTGCAAGTACAGATTAGGCGTCCCTAACCTGTCCCCTTCACGGTTCCCTCGTCCCCAGAAACCGTAGGAGTCCCCGCATGTCCGCACCGCTCACGACGTCCCTCCAGAGATCCACGCCGCACGCGCTCGCGCTCTTCCGCATCGTCATCGGCCTGCTCTTCGCCTGCCACGGCGCGTCCTCGCTCTTCGGCGTCCTCGGCGGCGCCATGGGCCAGGGCGGCACCGTCCCCACCGGCAGCTGGCCGGGCTGGTACGCCGCCGTGATCCAGCTGGCCGGCGGCCTGTTGGTGATGTTCGGCCTGGGCACCCGCGCCGCCGCGTTCATCAGCTCCGGCTCGATGGCGTTCGCGTACTTCACCGCGCACCAGGGCTCGGCGCTCTGGCCCATACAGAACGGCGGGGAGGCCTCCGCGATGTACTGCTGGGCGTTCCTGCTGCTCGTCTTCGCCGGCCCCGGCTCGTGGGCGCTCGACCGGGTGTTCTTCGGCGACCGCAGCCAGGAGGCGGCCCCGGCCGTCGAGCGGCAGCCCTCCGTCGCCTGACACCCCGCTGCCCGGCGGAGCCCGGGACCCCCCGGCTCCGCCTTCACGGCCCGTACGGCACCTCGCCGTACGGGCCGTGCCGCGTCCAGGGGCGCCGGACACCCCGGACGACGACCCGACACGCCCTTTCCGGTGCGCAGGGCATATCGCCTGCACTGGGCATATCGCTCATACACAGCGGAGGGTGCGCAGTGCCCCTATCCCTCGCATCCCACCCCCACCCTTTCGGCCACCCCTGCCAGGCGTACGCTGTATGGCTGTAGAGCCGCCCCTGCCGCACCGAGCGACGTCGCGGCGGGGTTCGGACCGGGAGAAGGACGTTGCTGGAAAGCCTGGGGTCCCTCAGCGGCACCCCTTGGGTGTATGTGATCGTCAGCCTCTCGATCGTTCTCGACGTGTTCGTCCCGATCCTGCCCAGCGGGGTCCTGGTGATCGCCGCGGCCACGACGGCGGCCGGCAGCGGCCCGGCGGCGGACGCGGTCGGTGCCGTCGAGGCCACCGCCGCCGCCGGCACCGGCGGCCACCTGGCCGAAATGTGCTCCCTGATGCTCTGTGCGGCCACCGCCTCCGTGCTCGGCGACATGGTCGCCTACCGGCTCGCCCGGCGCGGCGGCGACCGCTTCGACCGCGCCATCGGCCGCTCCCGCCGACTGACCACGGCGCAGCAGCGGCTCGGTACGGCGCTGACGCGGGGCGGCGGCGGCATCGTCGTCCTGGCCCGCTTCGCCCCGGCCGGGCGCTCCGTGGTCAGCCTGGGCGCCGGTGTCGCGCACCGTACGGTCCGCGAGTTCCTCCCGTGGTCCGCGCTGGCCGGTGTGGCCTGGGCGGCCTACAGCGTGAGCCTCGGCTACTTCGGCGGGCACTGGCTCGGCACCTCCTGGATGAGCACCGCCCTCAGCGTCGTCGCCCTGTTCGCCGCCGGATCGGCCGCCGTCTTCCTGATGCGCCGCCCGGACCGGCACACCGCGCACTGACCGGCCGGGCACGGACCGCCGCGGAGGATCATCCGCCGGACGCCGACGGCCCGTTGGCGACCGGCCGTTGGTGACCGCCTGTTGGCGACCGCTCGTTGACGACCGCTCGTTGTGGCGGCGGAGCGGAAAAGCCCTGGCCGTTCACCGGAGCCGGTGCGACGATGACGGACATGAGCGGTATCCACGCATCCCATGGCCCGCACGGGACCGGCGACAGCGGCGCCGGAGACCCGGCCGGGCCCGCCGGCGCCTGGCACCCCCGCCCCGAGACCGCCGCGGACACCGCGGCCGTCCGCCGGATCCACCTCGCCGCCTTCGAGACGTCCGAGGAGGCCGACCTCGTCGACGCCCTGCGCCGCGACCCGTCGGCCTGGCTGCCGGGCCTGTCCTACGTGGCCGACGCCCCGGACGGCACCCCGGCCGCCCATGCGCTGCTGACCCGCTGTCATGTCGACGAGGTCCCCGCCGTGGCGCTCGCGCCGTGCGCGGTGCTGCCCGCGCACCAGAAGTCCGGTGCGGGCGGTGCGGTGATCCGGGCGCTCCTGGAGGCGGCGCGGGCGGCCGGTGAGCGGACCGCGATCGTGCTCGGCCATCCGCCGTATTACCCGCGCTTCGGCTTCACCCCGGCCGCTTCCCGGTTCGGCATCCTGCCGCCGCAGCCCTGGCCGGACGAGGCCTTCCTCGCGCTGTCCCTGGACGGCTCCACACCCCCGCGCGGCACGGTGCGCTACGCCCGCGCCTTCGGCATCGACTGACCTCGGGCGCGGGCGCCGCCGCCGGCGGCCCGGTGAGCGGCCGGGGGCGACACCGAGACCGAGTAAAGTCAACGGTCACACCACCCGCCCACCGTCTCCTGCGAGCGCAGCACCGCTCCCCCGGCGCCGGACCGGCGCCGCCTCACGGGCGGCTCCCCTGGGAGGGCTCCCACCACACACACGAGGCACACTGCGGTGAACCACCCGCCGGTCGTCGAATGGACCGAGGCCGACCAGCCCCGCTCCGCCCGTTGGCGCTCCGAGAACGACGCCCCGCCGCCGCGCCGTATCGTCATCGCGGACGACCGGACGAAGGCCGACGACGCCTACAAGCTCGCCTGCGAGGGCACCGCGCTGTTGTGGCGCGGCGATTTCCACAACGCCCGTCAGCTGCTGACGGCGATGGCCCGCCGTATCGACCGCCGCCCGCGCAAGAAGCCGCCCACCGATGTCACCCAGGCGTTCCATGTGCACCGGGCCGCGCAGAACCACCGGGCCCGCATCCTGGGCATGCTGCTGGTCCCCCTCGACGACAGCTACGCCGTCCCGCTGCACCGCGCCCCCGACGTCCGCGAGGCCTGCACCCGGGCGTACGGCCCCGGTGAGCCCGCCCGGGGCGAGGCGTCCGGCGCCACGGACCCGACCGCCGCCCTCGTCTCCCTGCGCGAGCTCCTCGCCCTGATCGGCGCCAATGAGTGGCGCAGGAAGGGCGTCGAGATCCCGGCGCTCGGCGGCGACCGCATCCATCCGCACTACGGCGTCTTCTCCCCGGCCCGCGGCGAATACGTCGACCTGGTGGCGGAGGCACCGCTGCCCGCCGAGGAGCTGGCCTTCGACATCGGCACCGGCACCGGCGTGCTGGCCGCGGTGCTCGCCCGGCGCGGAGTGCGCCGGGTCGTGGCCACCGACCAGGACCCGCGGGCGCTGGCCTGCGCCCGCGAGAACACCGAACGCCTGGGCGTCGCCGGGCAGGTGGAGATCATCGAGGCCGATCTGTTCCCGGCCGGCCGCGCCCCACTGGTCGTCTGCAACCCCCCATGGGTGCCCGCGAAACCGACCTCCCCCGTGGAGCACGCGGTGTACGACCCGGGCAACCGGATGCTGTACGGCTTCCTGAACGGCCTCGCGGACCATCTGACCCCGGAGGGCGAGGGCTGGCTGATCCTCTCCGACTTCGCGGAGCACCTCGGCCTGCGTCCGCACACCGTGCTCGTCGACGCCTTCGCCGCGGCCGGCCTCACGGTCCTGGACCGGCTCGACATCACCCCGCGCCATCCGCGTGCCCGCGACACCTCCGATCCGCTCCATGTGGCCCGCGCGGCCGAGGTCACGTCCCTGTGGCGCCTGGGCCTCGCGAACCGGACCGCGTCCGCCCGCGGTTGAAGGGTCCCCGGCCGGCCACCCCATACGGCCGGGGAGCGCTGCCCCGGGCCCGTCCGGCCGAGGGGCCGCCGATCGGGCACGATGGACGCACCATGAACCCCCGGCACCTCCTCTCCCGCGCCCGGCGGCTCGCCGATACCGCGACTCCCGGCCGGCGTCGGCTGCTCGGTATCACCGGCCCGCCCGGCGCCGGCAAGTCCACCCTCGCCGCCCACCTCGTGGCGGAGCTGGCCGGGCAAGCGGCGCTCGTCCCGATGGACGGCTTCCACCTCGCCGGGGCGGAGTTGCGCCGCCTGGGCCGGACGGACCGCAAGGGCGCACCGGACACCTTCGATCCGGCCGGATACGCGGCGCTGCTGGCCCGCCTGCGCGCACCGGAGCCGGACTGCGCCGTCTACGCCCCGGCGTTCGACCGCCGTATCGAGGAGCCGGTGGCCGGCAGCATCGCCGTGGCACCGCACCTCCCGCTCGTCGTGACCGAGGGTAACTACCTCCTCCTCGACACCGGCCCCTGGGCGCGGGTCCGGGCGCTGCTCGACGAGGTCTGGTACGTGGACCTGGACACCCCGGAGCGGCTCCGGCGGCTGGTCGACCGCCATGAGCACTTCGGGCGTCCGCGCGCCGACGCCGAACGCTTCGTCCACACCTCCGACGAGGCCAACGCCCGTGTCGTGGCGGCCACTCGCGACCGCGCCGACCTCGTCCTCACCTTCACCCCCGACGAGGCCCCGCCGCCGACGGGCTTCTGACCTCCCGCCGCCCGCCGGCGAGCAGCCCGGCCACCGACAGCGCGCCCCACCCCACGGACACCGCCACCGCCGCGAGCTTCCGGTCGCGGCCGGGCAGCGTCGCACCGAGCAGGACCGCGTCCCCGAAGTCGGCCGCGATCCGTACATACGCGGCGGTACGCAGCGCCGGGCCCTCCGGAGCCGTCGCCAGGGCCAGCCCGCTCACCGCGTCCCGCCAGGCCAGCGGACGCAGCGAGAGGCGCGTCGCCCACACGGTGTGCCCCTCCTCGTCGACCAGCCCCGAGGGCCGTGCCAGCAGATCGGGCACCGCGGCCACCGCCGCCCCGTACACCGCCGTGGCGACCCCGACCGCACGCAACAGACCGACCTTCATCGCCGTCCACCTTCCTCGCCCACCGACCGCTCCGGCACTGACCACAGCTGACCACACACGTCTCATTCCTCCCCTCCGCCTCCTCAACTCCATTCCGCGGCAGACCTCTTCCCAAACGACATCAGCAGCGTCATCATGACATCACAAGTGTCATCGAGGAGGGGGTAGAGATGGGCGCCGAGAGGGATACGGACCGGGGTGCCGTGCGGGATGCCGAGCAGGACGCCGAGAGGACCCCGGAGTGGGACGCCGGCGCGGGAGAAGCGGCGGCCGCCGAGGATCTGCTGTACGGCGTCATCCGTCGCCTGTGGCCGCTGCACCGCACAGTCGTGCGCGCGGTGGAGCGCGAACTGGCGGACACCGGCCTGACCGCCGGTGAACACGCGTTGCTGGACGCGCTGCACACCGAAGGCCCGCGTACCGTCCCGCAGTTGGCGCGCGGAATGGGGCTCGACCGCCAGCCGGTGCAGCGCCGGGTGAACCACGCGGCGGAGCTGGGCCTGGTCGTCACGGCCCCGAATCCCGCCCACCGCCGCTCGTCGCTGATCCGGCTCACCGCCGAGGGCACGGCGGCGATACGCGGCATCCAGCAGTTCGAGGCGACGGAGCTGCGGCAGCGGCTGGCCGATCTGCCCGCCGCCGACGTCCGCACCGCGCTGCACGTACTCGACCGGCTCGGCGAGGAATTCCGGCACCTGGCGAACGGCTCGCGCGTTCCACGGGAGGAAACCGACAGTCAGGGCAGCCAGGACAGTCGTGATAGTCGTATCAATGAAGGCAGTAACGACGGTAACGGCAGTATCGGTAACGACGGTACGTCGGACGGCCGCGGTGGCAGACCCGCCCCGGCCCCTCTCATGCACGAAGGACGGTCAGGGGAATGACGCGGAGAATCACCGCCTGGTCCGAGATCGACAACGGCATCGTGCCGGTCGACGAGGGCGAGCTGTTCTACGAGACGGCCGGCTCGGGCCCCGCGGTGGTGCTGCTGCACGGCGGCATGCTCGACCAGCACATGTGGGACGAGCAGTTCACCTGGCTGGTCAACTCCGGCCTGCGCGCGATCCGTTACGACTTCCGCGGGCACGGCCTGTCCTCCACCGTGACCGGGGACTACGCCAACCACGACGACCTGTGCGCCCTGCTGGACTCACTCGACGTCTCCAGCGCCGTTCTCGTCGGCCTCTCCCACGGCGCACGGGTCGCGCTCGACACCGCCCTCGCCCACCCCGGCCGGGTGACGGCCCTCGCGCTGGCCTCACCGGGGATCAGTGGCCGGGCCTTCACCGACCCCTTCGTGCTGGAGCACATCAAGGAGCAGGTGGCGGCGATCGGCACACCGGACGGCGCGGAGTGGTATGTCGAGCACTTCCTGCGGATGTGGGTGGACGGGCCGCATCGTGAGCCGTCCGCGGTGCACCCGGGCTTCCGCGAACGGATGCGCGCCTCGGCAGCGGCCAATGTGGAGGTCCATGCCGACGGTATGGGTGCCGGTATACCCCTGGAGGTCGGCGCCGCCGACCGCCTCGGCGAGATCCGGGTGCCGACGGTCGTGCTCGACGGCGATCTCGACAGCAGGGACATCTCCGCCAACGCCCACGCGATAGCCCTGACCGTCCCCGGCGCCCGAAGAGTCCGCATACCGGGGGCGGCC
Organism: Streptomyces sp. NPDC001219; assembly: GCF_053597915.1. Lineage (NCBI taxonomy): Bacteria > Bacillati > Actinomycetota > Actinomycetes > Kitasatosporales > Streptomycetaceae > Streptomyces > Streptomyces sp. NPDC001219. The sequence goes on from NZ_JBSFJF010000002.1 coordinate 22,633, forward strand.
CATATGGTCAATCTGGAGAACACCCCGCTCTTCGATCACGAACTGCACGCCTTCCTGTCGTCCCTGGACTACTGACCCACGGCGCACCGCTGCCCTCCGGAGGCGGCGAACCCCCACACCCCTCGTGCCTCCGGGGTGGCCGCTAGAGTGGCCGGGCCGTGGTGCTCGGGAATCCGGTGACGGACCTTGTGGTCCCAGTCCGGAGCGGCCCTCGCCACTGTGATCGGGAAGTTTCCACCCCTTCCGCGGGCGCCTGACGCGTCCGCGGCGCCACTGACCGCAGCCCGCGGCCGGGAAGGCGGGGGTGGAGACGGGCACCCTCCCCCAGGCTGCAAAGGGGCAGGGTGGTAACCCCAAGCCAGGAGACCGGCCACGGCATCTCACGAAGTGATCCACGAGGTGCTGGAGCGTGACCGTCCGGATGGCCCTGCCCACCAATACTCCCAAGTCCCCTGCCCCCGCCGCGTTCCGCTGGCGCCGGCAGGACACCCTCCGCACCGCGGGCCTGATGGCCGTCATAGCCGGGCTGCACGTCGTCGCCTTCGGCGTGCTCTTCCTGCTCGTGGTCCCGAACCACTACGCCGTCGGCAGCCAGGTCTTCGGCGTCGGGCTCGGCGTCACCGCGTACACCCTCGGCATGCGGCACGCCTTCGACGCCGACCACATCGCCGCGATCGACAACACCACCCGCAAGCTGATGGCCGACGGCAAGCGTCCGGTCTCGGTCGGCTTCTGGTTCGCCCTCGGCCACTCCAGCGTGGTCGTGGCGATGGCGGCCCTGGTGGCCGGCGGCGCCCAGCTCGCCGGCACCCTGCTCAACGACGAGTCCCGTACGCACCAGATCCTGGGCACCGTCGGCACCACGGTCTCGGGCACGTTCCTCTACCTCATCGCCGCCCTCAACCTCATCGCGCTGGCCGGGATCTGGCGGGTCTTCCGCGGGCTGCGCGACGGCCGCTACGACGAGGCCGAGCTGGAGCAGCGCCTCGACGCGCGCGGCTTCATGAACCGCTTCCTGGGGCGGTTCACCCGCTCCATCTCCCGGCCCGGCCAGATGTTCCCGCTCGGCTTCCTCTTCGGGCTCGGCTTCGACACCGCGACCGAGGTGACCCTGATGGTGATGGCGGGCAGCGGCGCCGCGGCGGGCCTGCCCTGGTACGCGATCCTGTGCCTGCCGCTGCTGTTCGCCGCCGGCATGAGCCTGTTCGACACCCTGGACGGCACCTTCATGAACTTCGCCTACCAGTGGGCGTTCGCCAACCCGGTGCGCAAGGTCTACTACAACCTCACCATCACCGGCCTGTCGATCGCCGTCGCCTTCTTCATCGGCACCATCGAGCTGGTGACCGTGCTGCACGACAAGCTCGGCCTCAACGACGCGCTGACCGGCTGGATTTCGGGCCTCGACCTCGACAACGTCGGCTTCATCATCGTCGGCCTGTTCGTGGTGGTGTGGGCCGCGGCGCTGGCGTACTGGCGGCTGACCGGCGTCGAACAGCGCTGGGCCGAGCGGGCGGAGCGGGCCGGGCAGGCGGAGCGGGCCGGGCAGACGACCGAGTCGGCGGAGCAGACCGCGCCGGGCGCCTGAGGCGGGGCGGACCGCGCCCAGTCCCTGAGGCGGAGCCCCACCCCGGCCCCGCCAGCCCCACAGGCTCCGCCTCCTCAGCGTCCGGGCCGGCCCGGCGTTCTCACGTGGCGGAGCCGGCCGCGGCGCCCGTCTCCCGGTCCGGCCCCCAGCGCTCCAGCGCCGCCGCCAGATCGAGGGGCAGCAGCCGGTCCGGCAGGTCCGGGCCCGGCCAGTCCTCCCGCGGCACCCGCCACATCACCTCGAACTCGTTGCCGTCCGGGTCCTTGGCGTACAGCGACTTGGCGACGAGATGATCGCTGGAACCCACCAGGGCGCCCCGCTCGGTGAGCCGGGTCCGGGCCTCGACGAGTGCGCGGAGCGTGCCGACCTCCCAGGCCAGGTGGTACAGCCCGACCTGCCCGGCCGCCGGCCCCGGCGCGTCCGGCGCCACCGCGAACAGCCCCAGATCATGGTCGTTGAGTGAACCGGGGGCGCTGAGAAAAGCGGCCCGCCCCGGCACCTCGACGTCCACCGTCAGCCCGAGGGTGTCGGTGTAGAAGGCCACCGACCGCGCCACATCGCGGACGTTGAGCACCGCGTGGTTCAGACGTCGTACGGACATGGAGCCCCTTCTCCCGTCTCCCGGCCGCGACACCGCCGTGGCGCCGCCGCCCTCCCCTGTCTCTGCTGTACCCCGCACACCCCGCCTCTGCCCAGGGCCGGCCGGCCCGGTATGCGGCCGCCGGACGTCCCGTCCGTGGCCCCCGGTGCGCGCGGGGCGAGGCGGCCACCCCCGGGGCCCGTGGTCACTTCCGGACCAGCAGCACCCCGCCGGCCAGCACCACCCCCAGCAGCAGCGCGAGCACTCCGTGCAGCGGCCGGGCGGACCGCAGACCGGGCAGCAGGCGGTCGACGGCGTAGCGGCCGGGCCCGGTCAGCGTCAGGGCCGCCGCACCGGCCGTCAGCAGCAACTCGTACTCGACCCCCTTGGGCGCGAAGAAGCCGCCGCCCCACTTCACGGCCAGCGCGTTGATCATCGTGCCGACGACGGCCGCCCCGGCCAGCGGCGTGAGCAGTCCGGCCACCAGCCCGAGCCCGCCGAGCGTCTCGCTCAGACCGGCGACGACGGCCATCGTCCGGCCCGCCGGGTAGCCGCTCATCGTGAAGAACTGCCCGGTCCCGTCCAGCCCCGGTCCGCCGAACCAGCCGAACAGCTTCTGGGCCCCATGAGCCGCCATGGTCAGTCCGAGCGCGAGGCGCAGCAGCAGGAGCCCGGCGTCGTAGCCGTGCGGAGAGGCGTCACGACGGGCGGGGAGGTCGATACGGGAGGACGCGAGAGTGCCGAGGGGGGACGTCATACAGGAGCCGCTCTTTCGCATGTCGGGTCCGGCCACACGAGGCCGCGAACAACTACTTGAAACTTCAAGTCACCCTCCCGACGATACACAGCACCCCCACCACGAACAACAACGCGCACGCCGGACTCCCCCGGGGCGCCCGGCGCCATGGCGACACCCGCCCTCCCCTCGCGGCACAGCCCCGGCCGTCAACTCCCCTCATCTACATGCGAGTTCGACAGAGGGGGCGCAGGGGACACCGACCTGCGCCCCACGCCGCGCGCCGCTCAGGCTTCGGCCGGGATGTGCCACAGCGGAGCCTGGTACTGCTCCGGGCGTCGGCTGAGCAACAGCGCTCTGAGCTCCTGACGTTGGCCGCCGCCGAGACCACAGCCTTCGGCGAGCCGCCGGAATGTGGTGTGGGTAATTCCGCGCGCCCGCGCACCGGCCTCGAATTCATCGAGCCGCCGGAGCACGAGTTCCGGGGTGAACTCCCCCGTGGGCTGCCGGCCGGCGTGGTGCCGTTCGTCGTCGATTTCCGAGAAGCCGCAGATCTCGCGGCTGTACCGCTCGACCTGGTGCAGGTTCTCCGTCGCGAGGACGGCGCCGGCGAGCTGGTTGCGGTCGAGGGCTGCGTCCAGGTCCGCCTCGTACACGACGGGACTCTCGTCGGTGAGCGGCACCGGCACCCCGCCACCTCCCCCTTCGCACCGGCCGCGCACGCCGCGCGCTGCGGCGGCCAGCATCGCCGTGGCCTCGGAGGGATGCCACTCCAGAACCGGGCCGACCGGGGCGACATGCCCGGCGTCAAGAGTCAGGACCACGGGCCCCAGACGGTCACGCAGGACGTCGGCGGGGAGTTCGCCGTCGAGGCCGGGTCCCGCGACCAGAAGCCGTACGGGGAAGTTGAGTTCGCAGCACGCCGCGAGGGTGAGGGCATCGGCGAGCGGGCTGCGGAGAGTGGGTTCGCCGCCTTGGGCGAGGATGTCGCCGCCGACATCCAGGAGGTCGACGGATTCCGGCTCCACGTATTGGACGAGTTCTTCGAGCTGGCGCACCATGCCCTCGGCGCCGTGATGCGGATCGATGAGCGCGAAGCTCTGCGGAAGCTCCGCGGCCAGCCCCGGAAGCGTCGAACCGGCGGGAGCGATCGCCGCCGCGTCGGCGGGGACCGTCCAGACACTGCGGGTGAGCGCGCGAAGCCCCGTGAAGTTGGCCGGCCCTCTGGGCCCCGGGACGGGATCGGTCACCGTCCGGTCCCACGCGTAGGTGAACACCACCGCAGGCGTCCCGCCACCGTGGAGAGCGCCGTCCAGCATCGCAGCGGCGACAGCATCACCGCCTCCGCCCGCTGCCACGATCACGCGCGTCATGCAGGCCAGCGTACGAGTACGTGGGCATACGGGGCAGAACCGGCGACCGAAGCGGGACCCGCGCCTGCCCCCGCCGCCTCGCCTCACTGCGCCGCAGAAAATGATCAAGGCCCAGGAATCCGAATTCACCTCGGATGACCTGGGCCTTTGTCGTTTCACGCAAGGAGTGGGCACAACAGGATTTGAACCTGTGACATCTGCTTTGTAAGAGCAGCGCTCTACCGCTGAGCTATGCGCCCTTGCCGAGCCGACAGACTACCTTGCCTCCGGGCCTGAACTGCAAACCAGTGCGCGAAGTGCGAACTTACCGGCCGGTGTGTTCGTTTCCGGTGAGTGGGAGAATGACATTCGGTCCTGGGGCGATCCGATCGGGAGAGGGAAGTGACGGCGACAGAGACTCAGCCGCATGAGCAGCGAGAACGCCGTCGCGCCCGTGGGGGCCCGGTCCGCGATGTGGTGGCGCTCATGTTGCTGCCGTTGCCGCTGATGGCGGCGATGGCGCCGTTGTCGTTCGCGGGCGGGGGGACCCGTCGCTGGTTCGGGCGCGGGGAGGGCCAGCGGGCCGATGCGCAGGCCGCGAAGGATGCCGCCGCGGCGGCGTTCTACGAGCTGGACACCGCCCACCGTGATCTGCGGATCTCGATAGAGACCATCACCGCCGTCGACACCTCGCCGCCCGCGCGGAAGGCCGCGGAGGAGTACGAGGGATTCGGCCGGCGGATCGACGAGGTCAGCCAGGGGTACATCACCGCGGTCGACTCCCACGATCTGGACCGTGACGACCTCGACGGCGCCGCGGTGGCGCGGGCGCGGGCCGATCTGACCCAGGCGAAGCAGGAGCTGGAGCGGGTCAAGGGCGAGCTGGACCGGTTCGCGCAGGGGCTGACGCCGCTGTTGCAGTCCGCCGAGACACAGCTGGCGCGGCTGGCGCCGGCCGTGGAGCGGGCCCGGCAGGGGCTGCTGGCGGCGAGCAACGCGCTGGACGCGGTCCGTGCGCAGGGCCTGCGGGCCGATGACCTCGCGGCCCGGCTGGCGGCGCTCGCGCCGGAGCTGACCAAGCTCAATCAGGGCGCGGGGCAGCACGGTGTGCAGGAGACGATCCGGCGGGCCGACGACATGCTGCGCCAGGCCGAGGGCGTACGGGCCGAGGCCGAGCGGCTGCCGGGGAAGGCCGCGGAGATCGACAAGCGGCTGGTGTCGCTGCGGACCCGGGCGCAGGCGATCACGACGCGGGCCGGCAAGGTCGACCCGGTCCTCAGCGAGCTGCGGCGGCGGTACAGCGCGGCGTGCTGGCAGGACCTCCAGCAGGTACCGGAGCAGGCCACGCAGTCCGTCCAGCAGGCCGAGGTCAAGCTGCGGGAGGCACAGCAGGCGCGGGACGAGCAGCGCTGGGCGGATGCCACGAGCCGGCTGGCGACCGCACGGGCGCTGCTGGACACCACCGATGAGGCGGTGTCGGCGGCCGGTGACCGGCTGCGGCGGCTCGACGCGGTGTCGTTCGACCGGCAGAAGGAGGTCGAGCGGACCCGTTTCGCCGTACGGGACGCGCAGCGGCTGGCGATGACCGGGCGCAGCACCCCCGATCCGCGGCACGCCGGCCCCCTGGACGAGGCGGTGGCGCGGCTGGACCGTGCGGTCGCGGGCCTGGAGGGGCGCCATCCGGACTGGTGGCACTTCCTGATGGAGACCGAGGCGGTACGGGAGACGGCGGCCCGGGTGGTGCAGGAGATCCGGGACGCCAGGGGCGGGACCGGCGGCTGAGGCCGCTGCGGCGGGGCGGCCCCGGGGTGTGGCGTGCCGGGGCCCGGCCGGGGTGCGGCCCGAAGCGTGGCCGGGTCGGTCCGGCCGCCCGGCCGGGAATCCTGCGGTGCGGTGGGAGCCCCTTCGTGCTCCCGCGTCCCTGGGTGCGATGGCGTGAACTGGCACCTGGGCGGATGCTGGAGGGAAGTACGGCCCAGTCGGCACCTGCGCGAAGGAGGCCGGACATGGCAACTGGGGCTACTGGCCAGACCCTGCACGGGCCCGCGAACCCGTTCCACCGGGCGAAGAGGAAGCACCGCACACGGCTCGACGAGCATCTGCCCGTGGACCACCGGCTCAGCAGGGTCTACCGCATCGGCGCCGGGCTGATGGGCCTGGTACTGATCGCGTTCGGCGTCCTCGGGCTGACCCACCACATCGGCTACTTCGACACCGGCGGCGACACCGTGGCCGGGCTCAACACCAACGGCACGCTGAGCGTGCTCTCGATCGTCGTCGGAGCCGTCCTCGTCGCCGGCATGGTGATCGGCGGGAACCTCGCCTCGACCCTCAACATCGTGCTCGGCGGCCTCTTCCTCCTGAGCGGATTCGTGAACCTGGCGCTGCTAGACACCGGCGCGAACTTCCTCGCCTTCCAGATCCAGAACGTCCTGTTCAGCTTCCTGGTCGGGCTGATGCTGCTGGTCTTCGGGATGTACGGGCGGGTCAGCGGCGGCCTCCCCCATGACAATCCGTACTGGCGCGCCCGGCACCCGGAGGAGGCCGAGCAGTTCGACCGCGGACAGTTGCGGCCCGTCTCCGGTATGACGGCCGCGCGACAGGCGGCGCGGGTCAAGATGCAGGGCGCCTCCCACGCCGGGCGCGGTTCGTTCGGCGCCGGGACCAGCGGGAGCAGAAGGCGCACCACCGCCCTCGGCTCCGGCACCCGCACCGGTGGCGACAGCAAGCAGCCCTGAGCCGGGGTGGACCCAGGGCGCGAGGGGGCCAGAAACGTCAGGGCGTACCGAGGTGGGAATGGGGTGCTCGGTACGCCCTGACGGCTGGGGTGGGGGCGAGTGAACGGGGGCCGTGGTTCCGTCGCCCCCACCGCGACCTGAGTGGGCGAGGCCGGACAGCGGGTTCGGATCAGCGGGTGCCGGCCGGACAGCAGGGGTACCGGGCGGGGAGCAGGGAGCAGCACGATGAGCGGTTCGGGGCACGCCGCCTCCTCCGGGCACGGGGCCCACCATGCGGCGGTCGAGAGGCTCGCCCAGCGGATCTTGAAGGGGACGTACGGGGAGGGCGAGAGCCTGGCGGTCCCGGAGGTGATGGCGGAGCTGGACGTGAGCCAGACCGTGCTGCGGGAGGCGGTCAAGGTGCTGACCACCAAGGGCCTCCTCGGGAGCGACCGCAAGCGTGGCACCTTCGTCCGCCCCCGGGAGGACTGGAACCTCCTGGACACGGACGTACTGCGGTGGAAGCTGGCGGCCGGCGTCTCCTCCGACTTCTTCGCCGACGTGCTCGAACTGCGCCGTTCCATCGAGCCCGCGGCGGCCGGGCTCGCCGCGGAACGCCGGACCGACGAGGATCTGGCGGCCCTGGACGCCGCGTTGAGCGCGATGGCCGCGGCCGAGGACGACCCGGTGCTGCTCGTACGCGCCGACGCGTCCTTCCACACGGCGATGCTGATCGCCTCGAACAACCGCTTCTACGCGCAGATGCACCGGGTGATCGTGCCGGTGCTGGTCCAGCGCGACCGGGCGGTGCTGGCCGCGGCCGGGACCTTCGAGGACCCTCATGCGCTGCATGCCACGGTCGTCGAGGCGGTACGGAACCGGGACGTCGACGGGGCGTACATGGCGATGCTCGAACTGCTCGATGTGTCCGCGCGCGAGCATCCGTAGTGGTGGCCGGGCGCCCTGGCGGGCCGGGAATCCGTGGCACCGGGGCATCAGGGGTAGCTGGGTATTCGTAGTGGCCGGTATCCGTGGGGGCCGGGCTCAGTGGAGAGCCGGTATCCGTGGGAGGCCGGAGCGAGCGGCGCTGCCACGTTCCGGGCTCGGTGCTCGGTGTCGGTTCGGGTGACGAGGTGGGTGGGCAGGACCTCGCGCACGAGCCCGGCACACGGGTGGCCGGGGACGCCCGGTCGGCACGGCCGCACGCCGAAAGGACGGACCGGTCCATGAAGATCAGCCGCATCGAGACCTTCCTCGCGCCGCCGCGCTGGCTGTTCGTACGGGTGGAGACCGATGAGGGCGTCGTCGGCTGGGGTGAGCCGGTGGTCGAGGGGCGGGCCGAGCCGGTCCGGGCGGCCGTGGAGGTGCTGTCCGAGTACCTCCTGGGGCAGGATGCGGCGCGTATCGAGGACCACTGGCAGGTCATGACCAAGGGCGGTTTCTATCGCGGCGGGCCCGTCCTGTCGTCCGCAGTCGCCGGGCTGGACCAAGCGCTGTGGGACATCAAGGGGAAGCGCCACGGAGTCCCCGTGCACCAGCTGCTCGGCGGGCCGGTCCGCGAGAAGATCCGCGCCTACGCCTGGGTGGGCGGCGACGAACCGCATGCCATCCGTGACGCGGTCACCGCACAGACCGAGGCGGGTTTCACCGCCGTCAAGATGAACGGCTGCGGCAGGATGACGCCGGTGGCGACCCGCGCCGAAGTACGCGCATGCCTGCTGCGCGCCGAGACCGCGCGCGAAGTCCTGGGCGACGAACGGGATTTCGGCCTGGACTTCCACGGCCGGGTCTCGCCTGCCAACGCCCGCAGGCTCCTCCCCCTGCTGGCCGACTACGCACCGATGTTCGTCGAGGAGCCCGTCCTCTGCGACTACATGGATGCCCTCCCCGGTCTCGTGAACGCCTCTTCCATCCCCCTCGCACTCGGTGAACGTCTCTTCACCCGGCGAGAGTTCCTGGCTCCCCTGCAAGCCGGGGTGGCGATTCTCCAGCCCGACATCTCGCATGCGGGCGGCATCTCCGAGCTGCGCCGGATCGCCGCCCTCGCGGAGGTGTACGGGGCGCAGCTCGCCCCGCACTGCCCCCTCGGCCCGGTCGCCCTGGCCGCCAGCCTCCAAGTCGCCTTCACCACACCGAACTTCCTCATCCAGGAACAGTCCCTCGGCATCCACTACCACCAGGGCGCCGAGCTGCTGGACTATGTCGCGGACCCGGAGCCGTTCCGCTTCCACGGCGGCTCGCTGCTGCGGACCGAGCGCCCCGGCCTCGGCGTGGAGGTGGACGAGGCCGCCGTGCGGGCGGCGGATCAGCGGGGGCACGTGTGGCGGAATCCGGTATGGCGCCATGAGGACGGGGCGTTCGCCGAGTGGTAACAGGTCCCATGCTCCACACCCCTCACGCCCGCCCATCCGGCCCGGAATAATCAGAGGTGTTACCCGTGCGCCCGAACGGCCCGGTCGCGCAGTACGCACGCGGCGGGGAGCAGGAGAAAGCAGGAACGCCATGGACTTCAGCACAGCGCTCCGGACCGAACGGCTGGTCGCCATCATCCGGGGCAGGGATGCGGAGGCATCCTTCCGTACGGTCATGGCGCTCGCGGAGGCGGACCTTCCGTTGATCGAGGTCTCGCTCAGCGGACACGACGCCCTGACCGTCATCCAGCGGGCCCGTGCCGAGCTGGGCGATGCGGCCTGGCTCGGCGCCGGCACCGTCCTGACCGCCGCTGACGCCCGGCGCGCCGCCGAGGCCGGGGCCAACCTCATCGTCACACCCGGGCTGGGGCCCGGTCTGGAGGAGTCCGTACGGCAGGGGCTCCCGACACTCGCCGGCGTGCTCACACCGTCCGAGGTGATCGCCGCCGACGCGCTGGGCGTCTCGGCCCTGAAGCTGTTCCCGGCGTCCGTCGGCGGGCCCGCGTACCTGCAGGCGCTCCGCGGTCCCTTCCCCGATCCGGCGTTCGTGCCGGTCGGCGGGGTGGACGCGGCCACCGCGCCGGCGTACTTCGCCGCCGGAGCGGTGGCGGTGGGCGTCGGCTCCCCGCTGATCGGGGACGCGGCGGACGGCGGCGACCTGGACGGGCTGCGCAAGCGGGCGGCGGAGTTCAAGGCAGCGTGCGCACAGTGACGGGGCAGCCGACTGCCTCGCGCGGCACGGACCGGCAAGGCACCGCCGCCGCCCGTCCCGGGGCGGCGCCCGGCCGACCGCTGCTCCCGGGGCGGCCCGGCCGCCCGGACGTCCTCACCTTCGGCGAGACGATGATCGCCCTACGGGGCAGCGGCCCGCTGAAGCTCGGCGGCACGATGAACGTCTCCGTCGCCGGGGCGGAGAGCAATGTCGCGATCGGCCTGGCCCGGCTCGGGCACGAGGTCCGCTGGGCGGGCGCGGTCGGCGACGACGAGGCCGGACAGCTGGTGCTGCGTACGCTGCGTGCCGAGGGCGTCGAGGTGTCCGGCGCCTCGGCCGATCCGGGCGCCCCGACCGGGCTGCTCGTCTTCGAGCCGCGGCTGCCCGAGGTCACCCGGGTGCACTACTACCGCGCGGGATCGGCCGGCTCCCGGCTCACCCCCGACGTGATCCAGCACGCCTTCGCGGCCGCCCCGCCCCGCGTCCTGCACCTGACGGGCATCACCCCGGCCCTGAGCCCCACGGCCCGCTCGGCGGCCCTGCGCGCCCTCCAACTGGCGCGGGAGCACGGCACTCTGGTCTGCCTCGATGTCAACTTCCGCGCCCGCCTGTGGACCGCCGAAGAGGCCGCCGAGGTACTTCGCGAGTGGCTTCCCGCCGTGGACGTCCTGATCGCCTCCGACGACGAGCTGCCGTTGTGTCTGCCGGGAGGAGGCGGCGGCCGGGACGGGGACCAGGGCGGGGAGGGCTCGCCAGGTGGGGACGACGGGAGCCAAGGGGCTGAAGGAGCGGAGGGGGTTGAGGAGCGAGAGGGGGTTGAGGAGCGAGAGGGACCCACGGCGGCCGGCGCCCGTGCATGGGGTGATGCCGTGCCCCTGCCGTCAGAGGAGGGCGCGGGCGACCCCGCGGCCGCCGTGGCGACGCAGGCCGGGCTCCTGCTGGACCAAGGCATCGGCGAGGTCGTGGTCAAACTCGGGGCGGCGGGGGCGACGGCCTTCACCGGCAGCGGCGCCCTCCACCGGCCCGCCAAGCCCGTACGGGCCGTGGATGCCGTGGGCGCCGGCGATGCCTTCGTGGCGGGCTATCTGTCGGCGCTGCTGGACGGTGAAGGGCTAGCCGGACGTCTGGAGCGCGCCGTCACCACCGGAGCGTTCGCGGTCGCGTCGCCGGGCGACTGGGAGGGCGCGCCGACCCGCTCGGAGCTGGGCATGCTGGGCGCGCCGCCCGGCACCGTCGTGCGCTGATCGGCGCCGCGGCTAACCTGTGCCCATGCCTCGTTACGAATACCGGTGCCGCCCCTGCGACTCCACCTTCGAGCTGAACCGGCCGATGGCCGAGTCCTCCGCCCCGGCCGTGTGCCCCGAGGGCCACGAGGACACCGTGAAGCTGCTCTCCACGGTCGCCGTCGGCGGCTCCGCCACCGCCCCCGCCCGCGCCCCGAGCGGTGGCGGTGGCGGCGGCGGTTGCTGTGGAGGCGGCTGCTGCGGCTAGCGCCTGCCGGGCGTCACCACGTCACGGAGCCGGGTCAGAGCGGGGGGCCGGTGGCCGGTCCGGTGGCCGGTCCGGTGGCCGGTGAACGCTATTGCTTGCGCGCCAGCGTCACACCGTCCGCCACGGTGAGGATCACCGCCTCCATACGGGGGTCCGCCAGCACATGGTCGTTGAAGGCCCTGATGGCCAAGGCGGACCCGGTGGCTGCCGGGTCGGCGACCTCCCCGTGGTACAGGACGTTGTCCGCGATGATCAGGCCGCCCGGCCGCAGCCGGGGCACCAGCTCCTCCCAGTAGGCGATGTAGCCGCCCTTGTCCGCGTCGAGATAGGCGAGATCGATATGCGGCTCGGCCGGCATCGACCGCAGCGTCTCCAGCGCGGGCGCGATACGGAGATCGATACGGTCCGCGACCCCGGCCTTGGCCCAGCACTCCCGGCCGTAGGCGGTCCACTCCTCGGACACGTCGCAGGCGATCAGCGTGCCGCCCTCGGGCAGCGCCTGAGCCATGGAGAGCGTCGAGAAGCCGGTGAACGTCCCCACCTCGACGACATGCCGAGCCCCGGTCAGCCGGACCAGGAACGCCAGCAGCGGCCCCTGCTCCTCCGCCGACTGCATCCCCGCCGCTTCGGGGAACTGTTGGTGCGTGAGCTCCACGATGTCCCGCTGCGCGGCGTTCAGCGGCGGATTGTGGGCGAGGACGTAGGCGTACATCTCCGCTGTGATCGGCGTGCTCTTGGACTCAGCCACTGGCTCTCCTCTTGGTCAAGGATCGTGGTCCCGGCGGATCACCGGACAGTGCGGCCAACCGCCTCGGCGACACTAGTCGAGCCCGTCGCCCACCGTTCGCAGATATTCCACTCCCCCGACGAGCCGTCACTCGGACGTTGCCCCTGGGCTGCCCAGCGGCGGGGGCCTCCCCACACGACGTTGCCACGCCGAGTGGCCCCCTGTCCCCGTCACCTCCACCCCGTCCGTTCCGCCCGTCACCTCCTTCCCTCCCTCTCCTGGCCTCTCGCCGCACCAGCCACCTCCCGGTCCGGTCTCGTGCTCCCGCCCTTGTGTGGCCGCCTTGTTGTGACCGGTCTGGTGTACCGGATCTTGTGTACCGGACCTCGTGCCATAGACCTCAGGTCCCCAAGTACCGCAATACCGCCAGGACCCGGCGGGAGTATCCGGAGGTGCCGGTCAGGCCGAGTTTCTCGAAGATCGCGTTGATGTGCTTCTCCACGGCACTCTGCGAGATGTGCAGCCGGACCGCGATGGCCGCGTTGGTGTGGCCCTGCGCCATCTCCCGGAGCACCTCCTGTTCACGTGTGGTCAGTGTGCCCAGCGGGTCCGAGCGGCGGCTGCGCATCAGCAGCTGCCGTACGACCTCGGAGTCGAAGGCGGCCTGGCCGGCACTCACCCGTTCCAGCGCGTCCAGGAACTCGTCCACCTGGACCACCCGGTCCTTGAGCAGATAGCCCACCCCCTCACTGTCATCGGTCAGCAGCTCGGTCGCATAGCGGCGCTCGACATACTGCGAGAGCACCAGCACGCCGATATCGGGCCAGCGTTCCCGGATCTGCACTGCGGCGCGCAGACCCTCATCGGTGTGCGTGGGCGGCATCCGGACATCCACGACCACCGAGTCCGGCTTCTTCCCCTGCTCCTCCGCCTGCTCCAGCACGGCGATCAGCTGCTCGGCGTCGCCGACCGCGGCCGCCACCTCGTGCCCCTCCTCGGCGAGGAGCCGTACCAGGCCCTCGCGCAGCAGGGTCGAATCGTCGGCCAGTACTACGCGCACGGCAGCTCCGCGGTGATGATGGTCGGTCCGCCGGCCGGGCTGTCCACCCGGAACCGGCCGTCGAGGGCGGCGACCCGGCGGGCCAGGCCGAACAGGCCACTGCCGGTGGAATCCGCGCCGCCCGGTCCGTCGTCCTCGATGCGCACGAGCACGGCGTCCTCGCCAGGGGCGACGCGGACCGATATCCGTCCGGCACCGGAGTGCTTGACGGCGTTGGTGACGGCTTCGGAGACCACGAAGTAGGCGACCGTTGCCAGGGCGGTGTCGGGTTCGGCGGCGAGGTCGTAGTCGAGGCGTACGGGGATGGCCGAGCGTTCGGCCACCGTTTCCAAAGCGGCGCGCAGCCCCGCTTCGTCCAGCACGGTCGGGTAGACCCGCCAGGCCACTTCGCGCAGCTCGGTCAGGGCCCGGCCGCTCTCTTCATGGGCCTGGCGCAGGAGTTGTTCCGCCCGCTGCACGTCCTGGCTGCGCAGCGCGCGGCCGAGCAGCATCCCCAGGGCCACCAGCCGTTGCTGCACACCGTCGTGCAGATCGCGTTCGATACGGCGGCGCTCATCGCTGACCGCGGCGATCACGCCGGCGCGGCTGGCGGCCAGTTGCTCGATGCGGCGCTCCAGCGCTTCCTGATGGCTGGGGCCGAGGTAGTACCGCGCGAGCCTGATCTCCAGCCCGGCGACCCCGAAGGTGCCCTGCAGGCTGAGGAACAGGAGGAAGAGGCCGCCGACGCTCGAGAGCACGACGGTGCCGGGATAACGGACGTCGGTGAGCGGCAGGATGAAGATCCAGGAGATGCCGTACGCCGTTCCGATCAGCGCCGCGCCCAGCACGAGGGCGCCCAGGAGGCCCAACCCCCAGCGCAGGGAGAGATATTGCAGGGCACGGTGGTCCGCGTACGCGTCCGACGTGTCGGCCGCGACATAGCTGCGGAGACGGCGTCGATGGGTCTCGGTCAGGGCCCGTGCGGTGGCGACCACGGGTTTGAGGACCGCGCGGCGGCCACGCGGCCAGGCGACAACGCACAGCAGGGAGAGGCCGGAGAGCACGACGAAGGGGAGCTCGGCCGCCGCGATCACGGCACCGACCACCAGACCTGTCACGAGGCGCAATCCGCGCCGTGCAATCCCCCACATGATCAAAACGCTAGCGGCACCGCGCGTCCGCGCACACTGCGGAAAACCGCACTCTTTCGTGCGGTGTACCGCAATGTGCCGCGAGCCGAGAATTCATAGCGTTGAAAACATGATCGAGAGCATCGAAAGCACCGCACCCGGCTGGATCACCGACCTCATGGACACGCTCGGCGCGCCCGGCGCGGCTGTGGCCATCGCCGCAGAAAACCTCTTCCCGCCGCTGCCGAGCGAGGTGATCCTGCCGCTGGCGGGCTTCGCCTCCGCCCGCGGCAGCATGCCTCTGGTATCCGCGCTCGCGTGGACCACACTCGGCTCCGTGACCGGCGCCCTGGCGCTGTACGGCGCGGGCGCGTTGCTCGGGCGCGAACGTACGCTCGCGATCGCGTCGAAGCTGCCGCTGGTCAAGGCCCCGGACATCGAGAAGACGGAACGCTGGTTCCGGCGGCACGGGACGAAGGCGGTGTTCTTCGGCCGGATGATTCCCCTCTTCCGCAGCTTCGTCTCCATACCCGCCGGAATCGAGCGCATGCCGATACCGGTCTTTCTCGCCCTGACCACACTCGGCAGCCTCATCTGGAACGCGATCTTCGTCTTCGCGGGCTATCTGCTCGGCGACAACTGGGAGGAGGTGACGGGGTATGTGGACGTCTATTCGAAGGTGGTCCTTGTGTCAACTGCGCTGGCGGTGGCGGTCTTTGTCGCTCTCCGGGTCAGCCGGCGTGGCTCGGGGGCACGGCGCCGCGGATGAAGGCCCGCACGATTTCCTCGCCCGCGGCGACACCCCGCTCGTCGAGCGCGGTGACGTGGGACGCCTGCCAGCCGGAGTCCGCCAGCTCGCCGTGTCCGGGCCGCCATCCGCGGTTCGCGGCCATGAGCAGATCGGCGTCGAGGAGGGAATCACCGGCCGCGAGGATCTCGGACGCCCCGGTGCGGCGCGCCACCTCCGCCACGGCCGCACTCTTCGTCAGCGGCTGCGGCACGGCATAGATCTTGCGGCCCTGCAGCGAGACGGTCCAGCCGCGCTCGTGCGCCCAGCCGGTGAGGTCCTGCACCCAGGTGTCCGGCAGCAGCGGTCGCTCCACGACGAGATAGGCGAAGAGGTCCTCCGCGACCCGCTCCTTGAGCAGCCAGGCCGGGTCGGCGGCACGGACGAGGTGAGCGCGGACCTCGTCCAGGGGCGCGCACTGCGCGGCGAGCCGCTCGGCGACGGTGCGCTGCCAGTCCGGGTCCGGCTCTCCGCGGACGAGCAGCTGGCCACCGTTGGCGCAGATGGCGAACTCCGGTGCCGGTCCGGGGAGATGAATGCGGTGGTACTGCTCGCGGGTGCGGGTGGTGGCCGGCACGAAGGTGGTCTTGCCGGCCAGTTCGGCGAGCAGGCCGGCGGCCGTCTCCGTCATGTAGGAGAGCGGCTTGCGCTCGTAGGTCTCCACGCACAGGAGCCGGGGCGCCTCGGCGTCGGGCATGGCGAGGCCCAGGGCCGCCGCCGAATAGATCAGGGTGCGGTCGAGGTCGCTGGCGACCAAAAGAGGGGCAGCGCGCAGCGCTTCCGGGGAAGGGTGGTGGTGGGCGAGGGGCCGGCCGCTCATCAGAAGGCCACCGCCTTGCCGTCGGCACCCGTCGCCCCGCGAGTGAAGCGGGGGTGGATCAACCCCACACAGGTGTAGGGCAGTTCGTCGACCTCTTCGACGGGCACGCCCCGTTGTTCCGCCAGGAGGCGCACATGATCGAGGTCGGTACCGGCCCCCCGCCGGGCCAGGATCTTCCAGGGGACCCGCCGCAGCAGTACCCGGGTGGTCTCCCCGACACCGGGCTTCACGAGGTTCACATCGTGGATGCCGTACTCCTCGCTGATCCGCTCGACGGCCGCCCAGCCTTCCCAGGTGGGGGCCCGGTCGGCGGTGCCCAGGGCCTTCACCTCGTCGGCGACGTCCGCGGCGACCTCGTCGAAGCGCGCGCTGATCGCGTCGAGGAAGGCACGCGACAGATCGGTGGGGGCCAGCTCGCGGTAGAACTTCGCGCCGTGGAAGTCGTCCGGGCCCACGAGGTCGTCGCGCAGGACGGTGCGCGATATCAGGCCGGAGACGGTGGAGTTGAGGCAGGCGGACGGAATGAGGAAGTCGTCGCGGGTGCCATAGGTCTCGACGCAGCCGCCGGGGTCGGCGAGCACGGCGATCCTCGGGTCGAAGCCCGGGAAGTCCTCCAGGGCCTGGGCGAGTTCGCGGGTGATGGCGCCCTTGCCGGTCCAGCCGTCCACGAAGACGACATCCGCCGGGTCGTGATGGGCGGCCAGCCACCGGAGCGCCGTGGTGTCGATGCCCCGGCCGCGGACGATCGAGACCGCGTAGTGCGGCAGCTCCAGACCGTGCGCATGCTGCACCCAGCGGCGCATCAGCACCCCGACGGGTGTGCCCGCCCGTGCCAGCGAGACCAGCACGGGGCGGGGACCGCGTTCGGCGAGCACGGACTCGGTGACGGTCCCGACCGCCCGCGCGATCCGGCTCGCGGAGGTCTCCAGCGCCTGGTGGAACAGCGCCTGGTACGCCTCGCTCGGCTGGTATTCGACGGGCAGCGACTCAGCGTAGTGGGCGCCGCCGCGCTGAATCGCCTCCTCGCGTTCCTCGGTCGGCGCTTCCAGGGTGACGTCGGAGAGATCCTGCAGCAGCCAGCCGACCTCGTCGGCGGTGTAGGAGGAGAAGGCGGGGCCGCGCAGCGGCTCGGGGAGGGGCATGGGTCCGGCCTGTGGTTGCGGGGCGTAGGAGGGGATGACGGCGAGCAGCAGGCGGTCGGTGTGCCGGGCGAGCCGGTTCAGCAGACCGTCGGCGGCGTGCAGTTCGGGGAGGTCGCCGTGCGAGTCCACGACGGCCACGATGGCGTCGAAGCGGCGTTCCGGGTCGGCGCCGGCCGCGACGTTGTAGGCGTACCGCTCCCCCGGCCCGTCGGCGGGATCGTCGTGGGCGGGGAAGGAGAGCCGGGTCCGGATCGCGTAACCGGGGTCGTCGACGGCGAGCACCGGCGACCGGGTGGTGGTGGAGAAGAAGGCACCCGCACCTCCGGCCGGCGCGGACAGCTGACCGCCCCCTGGCGCGAAGGCAGCGTCCCGTGGTGCCGGAGATCCCCCGGGAGATCCGTCCCCCGCTCCGATGCCGTCGTGGGCCGGCCTCGTCTCGGCACCGCCCTCTTCCCGGGCGACAAGAGCGTCCAGGGCCTCCGCTATCCGCAGCGGCGCGTACATCAACTCCTCGTTGCCGAGGACGAGAACGCGGCGGGCACCGTCCAGGCGCTGCGCGAGACGGGCCGCCATGCCCGGCAGCCCGGCTTCCAGCCGCTCCCGGTGCGCCGGGGTGAAGCCGTGGCGGCCGCCGTCCGGCAGGCCAGCGGGCCAGCCGAGGTCGACCCGTATGACGTCCGCGCCGTCACCGCCGGGCACCGGGGCGGCCCCCGGTACCTGTGCCGCGGTGGCCTCCTGTGCGGCGACGAGTTCCTGGCCGCGGGTCAGCACGTCCTCGGGCAGGCGTACGCCGCCCGCGGCCAGCGCGACGAGGTCGATGCGGGCGCCCAGTTCCGCCGCGAACTTCTCCAGACGGCTGCGGTCAGCGTCGGAGCGCATATCGACCAGGGCGACGACCACGTACCGCTCGCGCGGGAAGCGCGCATGCAGCGCCTTGATGGTGTTCAGGACGGTCCTGCCGGTGGAGAACTCGTCATCGACGAGCACCAGCGGTCCGTCTCCGGCGAGCAGTTCCCGGTCCTCGGGGAGCAGCAGGTGGGAGGTGGCGTGGCTGTGCTCCTCCTCGAACCCGCCCACCTGCGCCACGCCCGCGACGGGACGGCGGGTGGAGTGCAGATACGGCGCGAGGGCGAGTCCGTCGGCCACCGAATGCCCCAGGCCGGTGGCGGTCTCGGCGTACCCCAGGACGACGGACCGGGCAGCGGCCTCGTCACCCAGCAGCTCCCGCACCCGGCGCCCCAGCCCGAGGCCGGCGCCATGGACCACGCCCGGTCGCTGCGGCACATGCTTGCCGAGCACGTTCGACACGAGCAGATGGGCCCGCTTGGGATTGCGCCGCAGCGCCAGCCCGAGCAGTTCCGGCAGCTCGTCCCCGCCGCTCAGCGAGACCCCGAGCCGGCCGGCGACCCATTCCCCTGTCCAGACCACGCGTTCCGTCTCCTCCGTCGTACCGTCCATACCGATCACCGCAGATCAGGTCTGCGGCACGCTCGCTGTCAGCAGCTCCACGAATCCGACGCCCTCCCGGGCGACCCCGAAGGCCTCGGCCCGCAGCAGGGTCCGCTCGGCCCAGGCGCGATGCGGCTTCACCTCGTTCATCTTGTTCGTGTACGAGGAGCGCAGCACACCGCCGTCGCCCTGCTCGGGACGCAGGATGTCGATCGCGTCGCTGAACTCCTCGTGGCTGACGACCGAGAGGGCGTGCACCGGCGCGACGTGCGAGGGGTGGATGCAGGTCTTGCCCTGGAGGCCGTTGGCGCGGTCGAGTTCGATCTCGCGCAGCAGGCCGTCCATGTCGTGCTCGATCAGGGCCGTCCGCAGGTCCTCGGCGCGTCCGAGGAACGGGCTGCGCCGCAGCTGCGGCTTGAACATCCGCTCGTGCTGCCGGAAGTACTCCCACACCGGCCCGGTGACGGTGAAGCCCGTGCCGTCGGCCCGGCCGAGCACATTCACCACGTCGGCGATCACGGAGGCGACGATCTGGACGTCGTAAGCCGTCATATCGGGCGGTCTGCGCAGTCCATAGGCGGAGCAGAAGTCCGTGACGCCGAGCCGCAGGGCCAGCACCCGGTCCCGGTATTTGTCGACGGTCCTGGCGATGCCCTGCAGGGTCTCGGCGCGGCTCTCCAGATGCAGCAGCTCGGGGGACTCCAGCACCGGCATCGCGAAGAGCCGGCGCGAGCAGACGGACTCGGCCGTCGTCAGCGCCTCAAGGAACGGGATGCCACGCTCCTCGGCGAATTTCGGAAGTACAAATCCAGACAGTCTGTGGACGGCGGAGCCCATCCGGCGCACCAGGTCCGGAATCTGACCGGGGGCGCGGACGCGGACGAACAGCAGCGGGAGAACAGTTCCGGCGGCCGCCGCCTCGTCGAGGAGGCCGAGCTGCCGCACGAGATTCTCCTCGCCGGCCTCGACATCCGCGTCCCCTATGGAGTCCTCCAGACAGAGCACCATGGACATCACGCCACGCCCGGCCTGTTTGATCACGTCGGCGGCGAGGCGCGGGCGGGTGGCGGGGCTGTAGAGGGTGGCACCCAGAGCGACCGCGAGCGTGCGCGCCGGAGAATCGGCGGTGAACTCCACCGGCTCCTGATGGAACAGCGTCCTCCGGATATCGGGCGCAAGATGCCCAAAATGCCGCATATATCCCCCCGTCTACCTGCGGGTCTCGGGCACCCCCGCTGCGCCTCGCTGTCTCGATCCAGCCGGTAATCGTACGTGCGCGGGGGTGTGGTTAGTTCCCGCGTGCATGAAAATCACGTAACCCCCACGAGTCACCCAGGAGTCCCCGGAAAGCCCGCTGCACCCCACCGGGCCCCCGCGTTGTCCCTGCGACCTCAGGGAAGGCAGGATTACGGCATGACGCACGCGATGCCGAAAGGGTCGAACGTACCCCTCGATGCCACGGCTGTCCGGGCCGTCCTGCGCTGGACGGCCGGCACAGGTGTTCCCGATGTCGACGCCTCGGCCCTGCTGGTGGGGCCCGACGGAAGCGTGCGCTCCGACGAGGACTTCGTCTTCTACAACCAACCACGCCACCCCAGCGGCCTGGTACGGCATCTCCCCAAGAGCCAGGCCGGCGACCAGCTGACCGACACCATCGAGGCGGATCTGGCGGCGCTGGAGCCGTCGGTGGACCGGGTCGTGCTGGCCGCGTCCTCGGACGGCGGCGCGTTCGCGGGCGTCACGGATCTGCAGGTCCGGCTGTACGACGCGGCGGCGAGCGACGGTGAGCCGCTCGCGGTCTTCGACGTGGTGCCGGAGACGGGCGATGAGACGGCCCTGATCTGCGGGGAGTTGTACCGCCGCGCGGAGTCCTGGAAGTTCCGTGCGCTGGGGCAGGGTTACGAGACCGGACTGGTCGGCCTGGCGACCGAGTTCGGGATCTCGGTGGACGAGAACGATCCGGACACCGCACAGGCCGACGCGTCGGCCACGGAGGCCACGGTGGCCTCGCCCGGCCCGGAGCCCGCGACGGCCAACGCCCCGTCCCCGCAGGCCGAGCCCGGCCCCGCCGGCTCCCCCGTGACCCCGCCGCCCAGCACCTGGCCGGAAGAGGCCTCGGGCCCGCCCTCCGCGGCCGACCCGCAGGCCTACCCGGCGTCGGACCCCGATGCCGTCACCCAGCACGTGGCCGACGCTCCGCCGGAGCAGGCCCCGCCCACGCCGCAGCCCGCCGCCGCGGCGGTTTCCGCGGCACCCCCGCCCACCAGCGGCGGCTACGGCTACCCGCAGAACGTTCCGCCACCGCCGGCCCAGCCCCCGGCCCAGCCCGCCTACGGCTACCCGGGACCGCCGTCCCAGTACCAGCCCCCGCAGCAGCCGGCCCCGTACGGCGCCCCGCAGTCCCAGCCGCACCCGGCCTCGACGTACGGCTATCCGGTGCAGCAGCCCTTCGTGCCGGACCCGTCCTTCGTCCTGCCGCCCCAGGGACCGCAGTTCCAGCGCCGGTAACGGACCACCGGCGGGTGCCCTGACCACCACGGCACAGCCCCGCGGCGCCCACCCCGTACCACGCCGGGTGGTGCGCCGCACCGGGCGGCTCACACCTTGGACTTGTAGCCCCGCCCCCACTGGAGCCCCCAGCCGTACAGCCGGTCGAGCTCCGCCTGGAAGCCGTAGACGTACTTCACCTCGCGGCGCACCGTCAGCTCGCCCTTGACGTTCTCGAGCATGAAGACGGCGCAGGAGCGCGCCTGTGGCGCCCGCTCGTCCAGCTTGACCTCCACCCGCGGTCCGCTGCTCGGGTAGAGCGTCACGACCGCATGCGTACGGTCGAAGGCCGGCGTCCCGTCGTAGATGTAGACGAAGATCAGCATGCGCTTGATCTCGTCGCGGTGGTCCAGGTTGATGTAGAGCGTCTCGCCGGACCCCGAACCGAAGCGGTCGTCACCGCTGAGCTTGACGAAGGGCGGCCCGTTGAGGTCGCCCAGGAAGTTGCCCAGCGGCTGCGCCACGCCCCGGGTGCCGTCCTTGAGCTCGTACAGACAGGCCAGGTCCAGGTCGACGTTGACCACGGCCGGCCCCTGCGCCTGTACGACTTCGGGCTTGAACAGCTTGCCCGGATGCCGCAGCAGGCTGCCCTTGCCCCCGCTCCGCTCATGCAGGTCCGACGTCCTCATCTGCCAGTGCAGATTGACCCGCAGATGCCCGGTGGCGGCCCCCTGCTTGGTCAGTGAGACGACCGGATTCCGCTTCGTCAGCTCGACGACGTACGACGCGCCTCCGCTGTCGAAGTCCATCTTCTGCGCGCCACCGCGCCACAGGTTCCCCAGGAACGACACCTTGCCCACCCCATCGCTCGGCCCCAACTACCAACGGGGCGGCCCGAGGTCCGCACCTCAGGCCGCCCCGCAGAGAGCGTTCCTCAATCAGCGTCGCGTCACACTCCGGACGCGACTTCCGCCTTGTCGTCCGAGGTGGCCCCGGGCCTGCCCTCGCGCCGGTTCCGGATCACGGAGGAGGCGAACGAGAGGGCGATCAGCACGATGCCGACCAGGCCGGTGATGACCTCGTTGATCTCGTACTTGATCGTGATCAGCAGGATGACGGCCAGCGCGCCGATCGCGTAGTGGGCGCCGTGCTCCAGGTAGACGTAGTCGTCCAGGGTCCCCTTGCGGACCAGGAAGACCGTCAGCGACCGGATGTACATCGCGCCGATGCCCAGGCCCAGCGCCATCATGAAGATGTCGTTGGTGATCGCGAAGGCACCGATGACGCCGTCGAAGGAGAAGGACGCGTCGATGACCTCGAGGTAGAGGAACATGAAGAACGCGGCCTTGCCGGCCAGGCCCACGGCCGAGCCGTTGCCCTTCGTGGCGGGCGCCGCAGCGGCCTCGCCGTCCTCCGCGTCGTCCTCTTCGTCCTCGTCCTCCAGCTTGCCTTCGAAGTAGCCGGAGATACCGCCGACGACGAGGTAGGTGATGAGGCCCGCGACGCCGGACAGCAGCACCGTGGCGCTCTTGTCACCGCCGCCGTGCCCGACGCTGGTGGCCACCGTCATCGCGGTCACCAGCAGGACGGCCAGCGCGATGATGATCGACAGGGTGTCCAGCTTGCCCATCTTGGCCATGGGCTTTTCGATCCAGGACAGCCACTTGTAATCGCGCTCCTCGAATATGAAGTCGAGGAAGATCATCAGCAGGAAGATCCCGCCGAAGGCCGCGATGGCCGGATGGGCGCTGGTGACCAGTTCCTGGTATTGCGCCTTGTCATTGATGGCGAGGCTGACCGCCTCGATCGGCCCCAGCTTCGCGGTGATCGCGACAATGACGACCGGGAACACCAGCCGCATGCCGAACACGGCGATGAGGATGCCGAGGGTGAGGAAGATCTTCTGCCAGAAGGCGTTCATCTTGCGCAGGATGCCCGCGTTGATGACGGCGTTGTCGAACGAGACGGAGATCTCCAGGACGGACAGGATTCCGACAATCGCCAGCCCCTGCCACCCCCAGAGCACGCCCGCCAAGGCGAGGCCGAGCGCCGTGACGGCGAACGACCAGCCAAAGGTTTTCAGGAGCACTGCCTACCCAATCCCTCGCTGTGTGGGTCCCCCGCGCGCAGCGCGCGGCGCTTTACGAAACGTTGACCCCGAAGTCTAGAGCGATGCCCCGGAGACCCGACGCGTACCCCTGCCCTACTGCCCGGAACTTCCATTCGCCCTTGTAGCGATACACCTCGCCGAAGATCATCGCGGTTTCGCCGGAGGCGTCCTCGCTGAGGTCGTAGCGGGCGAGCTCGCTGCCGTCGGCCTGGTTGACGATGCGGATAAAGGCATTGCTGACCTGGCCGAAGCTCTGGCCACGCAGATCGGCGTCATGAATGGAGACCGGAAAAACGATCTTGTCGACCTGCTCGGGCACCTGGGAAAGATCGACCAGAATCGACTCGTCGTCGCCCTCACCCTCGCCGGTGAGGTTGTCCCCGGTGTGCTCGACGGAGCCCTCCGGGCTCTTGAGGTTGTTGTAGAAGACGAAGTACTCGTCCCCCAGCACCCGACCCGACTGGCACAGCAGTGCGCTGGCGTCCAGGTCGAACGGCGCGCCGGTCGTGGACCGCGCGTCCCAGCCGAGGCCCACCATGATCTGTGTCAGATTCGGAGCGGCCTTGGACAGGGAGACATTGCCCCCCTTGGCAAGCGTGACGCTCATCGTTCGCTTCCTCCCCGGTGTCGGTGCGGACCCGCCCGGCCCGCCCCCTCGTTCACGCGCGTCCGGCGCCGCACTCCCCGGGCAGGGACGTACGGCGCCGGACGCGGTCGTTCTGGGCTCGGGCGGCCGCCGCTATGGCGCCGCCCGGCCGGTTGCCGACGATCGGACCTCGAATCCGGCCGGTCAGACGTTGACGCCGAAGTCCTGCGCGATGCCGCGCAGGCCGGAGGCGTAGCCCTGGCCGATGGCCCGGAACTTCCACTCCGCGCCGTTGCGGTACAGCTCGCCGAAGACCATGGCGGTCTCGGTCGAGGCGTCCTCGCTCAGGTCGTAGCGCGCCAGCTCATTGTTGTCGGCCTGGTTGACCACCCGGATGAAGGCGTTGCGGACCTGGCCGAAGCTCTGCTGGCGGGTCTCGGCGTCATAGATCGACACCGGGAAGACGATCTTGGAGACATCGGCCGGCACGGAGGCCAGGTTCACCTTGATCTGCTCGTCGTCGCCCTCGCCCTCACCGGTGATGTTGTCACCGGTGTGCTCGACCGAACCGTCCGGGCTCTTCAGGTTGTTGAAGAACACGAAGTTCTGGTCGTTGCCCACCTTGCCCTGGTCGTTCGTCAGCAGGGCGCTGGCGTCCAGGTCGAAGTCCGTACCGGTGGTGGTACGCGCGTCCCAGCCCAGACCGACGATGACGGCGGTCAGATTGGGGGCTTCCTTCGTCAGCGAGACGTTGCCGCCCTTGCTGAGGCTGACTCCCACGAGTCCTCCCATAGATTCGAGGGGTACCTGCGCCCCCATCGTGCATGGCATCGGATCAACGAATTGATCCTAGTGACCGGTTCCCACCGATTGCAGATATCGCACCTGGATCATGCGGATGTCGGCCCGGTGGGCGCAGCGGTACCCGGGAGTGCGCCGGCTCAGAGGGTGCCGAGCGCCTTGAGGTAGTCGTTCAGGTCGCGGGCGTCGGGCAGGCCGTTGACGACCGTCCAGCGCACCACGCCCTCCTTGTCGATGACGAACGTGCCGCGCACCGCGCAGCCCTTCTCCTCGTCGAAGACGCCGTACGCCCGCGAGGCCTCGCCGTGCGGCCAGAAGTCGGACAGCAGCGGGTACTCCAGGCCCTCCTGCTCGGCGAAGACGCGCAGCGAGAACGGGGAGTCGTTGGAGACGGCCAGCAGCTGGACGTCGTCGTTGACGAACTTCGGCAGCTCGTCACGGAGCGCGCAGAGCTCGCCGGTGCACACCCCGGTGAAGGCGAAGGGGTAGAAGAGGAGGACGACGGCCTTCTCGCCGCGGAAGTCGGAGAGCTTGACCAGTTCGCCGTGCTGGTTCTTCAGCTCGAAATCCGGAGCCTTCGTGCCGACCTCGATCGCCATGGGGTGCTTCCCTTCCGCTCACTCTCAACAGGACGCGACCAACCCTACGCGCCGGGGTGCACCTCCGGGGAACCCGTCCTGAACAGGGCCGAGCCCCCTCCGGAACAGGCGGAGGGGGCTCGGTGGCGAACGTCGGGTCGGTGTGGCTCAGCGCTTGCCGGACTTGGGGGTGACCAGGCGGCTGCCGGTCCAGTCCTTGGCCGCGTTGATGCTCTTGGTCTGGGACAGACCCGCGGTCTGCGCGGCCTCATTGATGTCGCTCGGCTCGACGTAGCCCTCACGGCCGGTCTTCGGGGTCAGCAGCCAGATCTGCCCGCCCTCGTCGATCAGGCCGATGGCGTCCACCAGCGCGTCCGTGAGGTCGCCGTCCTCGTCGCGGAACCACAGCACCACGACGTCACTGACGTCGTCGTAGTCCTCGTCGACGAGATCCTGGCCGATCACGGTCTCAATGCCTTCGCGGAGATCCTGATCGACGTCGTCGTCGTAACCGATCTCCTGGACCACCTGTCCGGGCTCGAACCCCAGCCTGGCGGCAGGGTTGGTCCGCTCCTCCGCGTGGTCCGCGGTCGCGCTCACGGATTGCCTCCTGTCATGTTTCGGAAATGCTCGGGGACCCCGCGCGTGCGCGGAGCATTGGGCGTAGTCCACACGGGCCGGGCGGATCGCGCAAGTACCCGGCGGTCCAGACCGCCGAAACGGTGACGTTTGGCGGCGTCTCGCCGCAACCGCGACCCCGCCGGGACAGGCTGAAGTGATTCACGACACAGCTTTCTGCAGGGTTTATCGGTCATCTGCGCACGACTGGTCCCTTCGGGGGGCGGCCGTGGCTCGCGGACCTGATTTCGGGGTCCGTACGTCCGTACGCGAAGCACTTTCGACATGGGCGTATGGTTGCGATTTGGCCGACGCGAGAAATCGGCCTTTTCAGCGCCATCTCTCTACGGACGGGTTACCCATCAGTAGAGGTGACGTATCCCTGTGGCTCGGTACACGATGGAAGACGGCGCGACACCAAGGCAGAGACAGCATTCGTCCCGTGCGCAGCAGCAATCCCTTGCAGGGCACGACACGAACCGAACACGAAGGAACAGCGTGGCTTCCGGATCAGATCGAAACCCGATCATCATTGGCGGCCTTCCCAGCCAGGTCCCGGACTTCGATCCCGAAGAGACCCAGGAATGGCTCGACTCGCTCGACGCGGCCGTCGACGAGCGCGGCCGGGAACGTGCCCGCTACCTCATGCTCCGCCTGATCGAGCGCGCCCGCGAGAAGCGTGTGGCCGTGCCCGAGATGCGCAGCACGGACTACGTCAACACCATCGCGACCAAGGACGAGCCGTTCTTCCCGGGCAACGAGGAGATCGAGCGCAAGGTCCTGAACGCGACCCGGTGGAACGCCGCCGTGATGGTCTCGCGGGCACAGCGTCCGGGCATCGGCGTCGGCGGGCACATCGCCACCTTCGCCTCCTCCGCCTCCCTCTACGACGTGGGCTTCAACCACTTCTTCCGGGGCAAGGACGAGGGCGACGGCGGCGACCAGATCTTCTTCCAGGGCCACGCCTCTCCCGGTGTCTACGCCCGCGCCTACCTCCTGGACCGGCTGAGCGAGAACCAGCTCGACGCCTTCCGCCAGGAGAAGTCCAAGGCCCCCAACGGTCTGTCCAGCTACCCGCACCCGCGGCTGATGCCGGACTTCTGGGAGTTCCCGACCGTCTCGATGGGTCTCGGCCCGCTCGGCGCGATCTACCAGGCGCGGATGAACCGCTACATGGAGGCGCGCGGTATCGCCGACACCTCCAAGTCGCACGTCTGGGCGTACCTCGGCGACGGTGAGATGGACGAGCCCGAGTCGCTCGGCCAGCTGTCCATCGCCGCGCGCGAGGGCCTGGACAACCTGACCTTCGTCGTGAACTGCAACCTGCAGCGCCTCGACGGCCCGGTCCGCGGCAACGGCAAGATCATGCAGGAGCTGGAGTCGCAGTTCCGCGGCGCCGGCTGGAACGTCATCAAGCTCGTGTGGGACCGCAGCTGGGACCCGCTGCTCGCGCAGGACCGCGACGGCATCCTGGTCAACAAGCTCAACACCACCCCCGACGGCCAGTTCCAGACGTACGCCACCGAGACCGGTGCGTACATCCGTGACCACTTCTTCGGTGACGACCAGCGCCTGCGCGCGATGGTCGAGGGCATGACCGACGACCAGATCCTGCACCTGGGACGCGGCGGTCACGACCACAAGAAGATCTACGCGGCGTACGCGGCGGCCAAGGCGCACAAGGGCCAGCCGACGGTGATCCTCGCCCAGACCGTCAAGGGCTGGACGCTCGGTCCGAACTTCGAGGGCCGCAACGCGACCCACCAGATGAAGAAGCTGACGGTCGAGGACCTCAAGGGCTTCCGTGACCGGCTGCACCTGCCGATCCCGGACAAGGACCTGGAGGACGGCGTACCGCCCTACTACCACCCGGGCCGGAACTCCGAAGAGATCCAGTACATGCACGACCGCCGCAAGGGCCTGGGCGGTTATGTGCCCACCCGTGTCGTGCGTGCCGAGCCGCTGAAGCTGCCGGACGACAAGGCCTACGCGGGCGCCAAGAAGGGCTCGGGACAGCAGAAGATCGCCACGACCATGGCGTTCGTCCGCATCCTGAAGGACCTCATGCGGGACAAGGAGATCGGCAAGCGCTTCGTGCCGATCGCGCCCGACGAGTACCGCACCTTCGGCATGGACGCGTTCTTCCCGTCGGCCAAGATCTACAACCCGCTGGGCCAGCAGTACGAGTCGGTCGACCGCGAACTGCTCCTGGCCTACAAGGAGTCGCCGACCGGCCAGATGCTGCACGACGGCATCACCGAGGCGGGCTGCACGGCCTCGCTGATCGCGGCGGGTTCCGCCTATGCGACGCACGGCGAGCCGCTGATCCCGGTCTACGTCTTCTACTCGATGTTCGGGTTCCAGCGCACCGGTGACCAGTTCTGGCAGATGGCCGACCAGCTCTCCCGCGGCTTCGTGCTCGGCGCCACCGCCGGCCGCACCACCCTGACCGGTGAGGGTCTGCAGCACGCGGACGGCCACTCGCAGCTGCTCGCCTCGACCAACCCGGCCTGTGTCTCCTACGACCCGGCCTACGGCTACGAGATCGCGCACATCGTCAAGGACGGTCTGCGCCGGATGTACGGCGAGAACTCCGAGGACGTCTTCTACTACCTCACCGTCTACAACGAGCCGATCCAGCACCCCGCGGAGCCGGCCGAGGCCGACGTCGAGGGCATCCTCAAGGGTCTGCACCGGGTCAGGCCCGGCGAGAAGGGCGAGCACAGCGCCCAGATCCTCGCCTCGGGTGTCGCGGTGCCGTGGGCGATCGAGGCCCAGCAGATCCTCGCGGACGAGTGGAACGTCAAGGCCGATGTCTGGTCGGCGACGTCCTGGAACGAGCTGCGCCGCGACGCGGTGGACGCCGAGGAGCACAACCTGCTCCACCCGGAGGAGGAGCAGCGCGTCCCGTACGTGACGCAGAAGCTCCAGGGTGCCGAGGGCCCGAAGGTCGCGGTCTCGGACTGGATGCGGGCCGTTCCGGACCAGATCGCCCGCTGGGTTCCCGGCACGTACCAGTCGCTGGGTGCCGACGGCTTCGGCTTCGCGGACACCCGTGGCGCGGCCCGTCGCTTCTTCCACATCGACGCGCAGTCCATCGTCCTCGGCGTGCTCACCGAGCTCGCCAAGGAGGGCAAGGTCGACCGGTCGCTGCTGAAGCAGGCGATCGACCGCTACCAGCTCCTGGACGTGGCGGCCGCCGACGCGGGCGAGGCCGGCGGCGACGCCTGACCTCCCCGCGGCCTGCCGCCGCACCGCTTCCACCGCGCCCCCCGACCCGCGTCTCACGCCGGTCGGGGGGCGCGGTGCTGTGCGCCGGAGGCCATGGGCACGCGGCGGCGCGTCCGTGGGCGGCCGGTTCAGCGTTCCCACACCTTGAACGCCCGGACCCGGTACGGGGACCGGGGCACCCAGCTGCCGCCGCCCGGGTAGGTGTCGAACTCGGCGGTCTCGGCGCATTCCCCGCTCTGGTAGGTGGTGACCGGCCGGCCCGTGCGGTTGGCGAGGGCAGCGGCGCCGCTCCCCTTGGGCAGCGGGACACAGCTCTCGATGTCGGTGCCGGACAGTTCGTAGGTCCGCCGGACGCCGCCGAAGCCGGCCTTGGCCCAGAGGCAGAGCTGGCCCGCGTCGCAGGCTCCGGAGGCGGCGGTGCGGCCGCCGGCCGCGTGTGCTGCCGGGGTGCCGAGGGTGGGCGGGACGGCGAGGGCGGTGGTCAGGACGGCCAGGAGGCCGGTGAGGAGCACGGTGGTCCGGGATGTACGCAGGCGCATGGGAATCTCCCCCGTGGAGTACGACGCTGAGGTCCCGCCGCGTGCCGGTCGGCCGCGGCGGTTCGTCATCGAGCTTCGCGAGGGCGGTGCGCGGCTGCCAAGCCCGTGGCGGCACTGCCACCCGGATCAGGTATGTGGACAGCCGTCCGCGCCGGGGCGAGGCGGCCGGTGCGCGAGGTTGACGCGGGCCGGGACGGCGCGGGCGGGCTGCGGAAACCGTTCCTCCCGGTGTCCGCCGGGTGCGGTGCCCGCGGGTGGTGCGCCATGGCCGTAGGGGAGGCGGCCGGGTTCCCGGGCCGGCTCATCCGGATGAGGGATTCGGCCCGCCGGGCCGGACCAACTGCCGCAAGGGACAAGGCGGATGGGGCCCGGCGAGGGGCCGGGACGGGTGGTTGACGGCGGAGCACGGTCCGTACGGCCGATGGGCGGGGTGCGGTGACGCCGTGCTGGGGGCGACACACGACGGCGCGCGGCCGGACGAGGGGACCTCGTGCGGCCGCGCGCCGGGCGCTGCGGGCAGGCGGGGAGGGCCGGCCGGTCGTACGGCGCTCCGCGGGGCGGGTGCCGTACGGCCGCGCCGGTCAGATGTGGCCGACGCCGGCGCCCGCCTCGGCGTTCTCGCCGCGCTTGGTGAAGATCGCGACGACCGCCGCGACGACCGCCACCCCGCAGGCGACCGTGAAGGCCTCGCCCATGCCGGAGACGAAGGTGTCATGGGCGGCGGAGGTGATCTTCTGGGCGATCTCCGGCGGGGTGCCCTTCGGGACCGGGGAGATACCGGCCGAGACGGCGTCGGAGAGCTGGGACGCCTGCGCGGGCGGGACCGGCGGGAGGCCGGCCGACCGCCAGTTGTCCGGGAGGTCGCTGTCGACGCGGGAGGCCATCACCGCGCCGAGCACGGCCGTACCGAGGCTGCCGCCGACCTGCATCGCGGCCTGCTGGAGGCCGCCGGCGACGCCGGAGAGCTCCAGCGGGGCGTTGCCGACGATGACCTCGGTGGCGCCGACCATGACGGGCGCGAGGCCCAGGCCGAGCAGCGCGAACCAGAGGGACATCGGGCCGGTGCCGGTGCCGGTGTCGAGGCCGGACATGCCGTACATGGCGACGGCGGTCAGGACCATGCCGCCGACGAGCGGGATGCGCGGGCCGAACTTGGTGATCAGGGCGCCGGCGAGCGGCGAGCCGACGATCATCATGCCGGTGAGCGGCAGCAGGTGGAGTCCGCTGTCGACGGGCGTCATGCCGTGCACGTTCTGCAGGTAGAACGTCACGAAGAACAGGCCGCCCATGAAGGCGAAGGCCATCAGCACCATCAGGATCGTGCCGGCGGTCAGCGGCAGCGAGCGGAACATCCGCAGCGGGATGAGCGGTTCGCGGACCTTGCTCTCCAGGAGGGCGAAGAGGGCGAAGAGCACCACGGAGGCGATCAGGAAGCCCCAGGTCTTCATGCTGTCCCAGTGCCACTCCCCGGCCTTGATCAGCGGCCAGATGAGGCAGAACATCGCGCTGGAGAGCAGCACGATGCCCGGGATGTCGAACGAGCGGGGGGCGTTCTCCGCGCGGTGGTCCTTGAGGATCACCAGGCCGAGGACCAGGGCCAGCACGCCGACCGGGACGTTGATGAAGAACACGGACTGCCAGTTGACGTGCTCGACCAGCAGTCCGCCGACTATCGGGCCGCCGGCGGTGGAGGCGCCGATGACCATGCCCCAGATGCCGATCGCCATGTTGAGCTTCTCGGCCGGGAAGGT
The DNA here is from genome assembly GCF_053597915.1 of Streptomyces sp. NPDC001219. Classification (NCBI taxonomy): domain Bacteria; kingdom Bacillati; phylum Actinomycetota; class Actinomycetes; order Kitasatosporales; family Streptomycetaceae; genus Streptomyces; species Streptomyces sp. NPDC001219. The sequence continues at coordinate 54,015 of NZ_JBSFJF010000002.1, forward strand.
GGCCCGCAGCAGCCCCAGCGCGGCGGGCATCAGCAGCGCGCCGAACAGGCCCTGGAGCACCCGGAAGGTGATCACCAGCGCGACCTCGTGGGAGAAGCCGATGGCCGCGGAGGCGGCGGCGAAGCCGAGGATGCCGATCAGGAAGGTCTGGCGGTGGCCGAAGCGGTCACCGAGCTTGCCCGCCGTGATCAGCGCGATGGCCAGCGCGAGCATGTAGCCGTTGGTGATCCACTGCACGTCGGCGAGGGAGGCGCCGAGGTCCTGCTTGATGGCCGGGTTGGCGATGGCGACGATCGTGCCGTCCAGGGCGACCATCATCACGCCGATGGCGACGGAGAAGAGGGTCAGCCACGGATGACCGCGCAGCCCCTTGGGGGCGTCCGGTACGGGAACTTCCGGCGCGGCTTCGGCGACCGGGGTGTGAGAACTCATACCGGGAGGCTAATGTCAGCCACTGACAATTGACAAAGGGATTCATGAGTCGGTAACTGTCATCTCGCTCACAGGTAACCTGAGCAGCGAGAACACCATGGAAAGGCGGCTCAGGATGGCGACCCCGACGCCGCAGACAGCCCTCGCGGGCCTGCGGGAACGCAAGAAGCGGCGCACCCGCGACGCCCTGATCCGCGCGGCGCTGGAACTGTTCACGGAGCAGGGGTACGAGGCGACGACGATCGACGAGATCGCGGAGGCGGTGGACGTCTCCCAGCGGACGTACTTCCGCTACTTCGCGAACAAGGAGGACGTCGCCTTCGCCGTCCAGGAGATGGTCGAGGCCCGCTTCGTCGAGGAACTGCTCGCGCGGCCCGCGGCGGAGGCGCCGCTGACCGCCCTGCGCACCGCCGTGACGAGGGCCTGGGACGGCATCGCCGGCACCATCGAGTCGGTGATCCCGGTGGAGCTGTACATGCGCTCGTTCCGGATGATCGAGTCGACGCCCGCGCTGATCGCCGCACATCTGCGGCGGTCCTCCGGGCTGGAGGAGCAGATAGCGCGGCTGATCGCCCGGCGCGAGGGGCTGGACGTGGACACCGACCCCCGGCCGCGGGTGCTGGTCGCCGCGTTCGGCGGGGTGATGCGGGTGGCCGGCCAGGTGTGGGGCGAGGGCCAGGAGTGCAGCGTGGCCTCGATCCGCGAGATGACCCAGTCCTACATGGACCACATCGGGCCGGCGATGGAGGACGACTGGGGGACGCGCTGACCCCGGGTCCGCGCCTCACCCGGCCCGGCGGAGCGGCTCGCTCCGGTCCGGCCTCCACACGGGCACCCTTGCCGCGAAATCGCCACCCTGCGTGACGAAAGCGCACCTCTAAGCGATCATGAAGGGCACCCCCTGAGATCGAGCCTGCACGGCTGAGCACCGGAAACCGATGACAGGTGTCCGTTTTGGTCGAAATACCCACCGGGAAACGTGAGATCACTCACGGTCACAGCGGACGCCCCGTCATGTCTCCTAGGGTGGCTCGCGGTGAATTCGTTCTCGGGCCTCGGCCCCTCCTCCGGTTTCCTTCAGTCCACGGCCTGGCGTGCCGCTCTCGCTCTGGCGGTGGTCTTCGTCATGCTCGCCATAACCGGCTGGACGGCGGTCAGAGGCACCAACGAGGACGCCAACCCCTTGGCCACCGCCAGGACGTCCTGGCAGCACGCCACCTTCCTCGGACGCCCGCTGCCCGACCCCCAGGGGCCGCCGGCCGCGCTCCGGGCCTTCTTCGCCAAGCTCAGCCGGGCCGAGAAGCAGCAGCTCGCCGCCCGCTACCCGCTGGTCGTCGGCAACATGGGCGGCGCCCCCGTGAAGCTGCGCTACAAGGCCAACCGGATGGCCATCGACGACGCCCGCCACATCGAGAAGCGCCGGATGAACGACCAGCGGCTCACGCCCGTCGGCCGCCAGGAGGCGGGCCGGCTGATGCACCGCCTCTCATCGATGAGGTCGCCGGGCCGGCAGATCCTGGCCTTCGATCCGGCCGGCGGCGGCCGGGCCGCCGAGGTCTTCGGCAACCTCCCCGCGGCCCAGCGGGTGTCCGTCGTGGTGCCCGGCGTGGACACCAACCTGTCGACGTTCGAGCGCACCGCGCGGGCGACCACCGCCCCGGTCGGTATGGCCCGCGCCCTCTACGGCGCCGAGCGGTCGGCCCGGCCGAGCGCCCGTACGGCCGTGATCGCCTGGGCCGACTACACCTCGCCGTCCGGCGTCGGCGTCGAGGCCGCCACCGGGCAGCTCGCCGCGGCCGGTGCGGACCGGCTGCGCGCCCTGGTCGACTCGCTGCCCTCCTCCGACGCCGTCTCGCTGTTCTGCCACAGCTACGGCTCCGTGGTGTGCGGTGTCGCGGCCCGGGACCTGCCGTCCAACGTCGAGGACATCGCGGTGGCCGGGAGCCCCGGCATGCGGGCCAACAGCCGCTCGGGGCTGGGCACCCAGGCCCGGGTCTGGGCGATGCGGGACGCCGACGACTGGATTCAGGACATCCCGAACCTGGAGGTCGGCGGGCTCGGGCACGGCGCCGACCCGGTCGACCCGTCCTTCGGCTCGCGCATCCTGTCGGCCGACGGCGCCGTCGGGCACGCCGGATACTTCGCGCCGGGCACCGGCAGTCTGCGCAACTTCGCGCTCGTCGGGGTCGGCGCGGCGCACACCGTCAACTGCGCGTCCGACGACCCGCAGTGCGGCACCCGTCCGGTCTGAGGGCCACGGGGCCACAGGTCGGCGGGCACGGCCCGGCGCCCGGGGACGGGCCGTGCCCGCCAACCGCACCCGTCCGCCGCGACGCCCACGAGACGGGAGGCGGCGCAGGTGACCGGAGTGACAGGCACCGCTTCGGCGCGCGCTCCCGAGGTACCCGGAAGGGGGACGGGCGGGCGACCGCCCGCATACGATGAGCCGCATGGGTGATGTGCTGGCCGGTTTTCATGCCGTCTGGGAGTTCGACACGGACTCCGTACTCATCCGCTTCGAACGGGGGATACGCAGGCCGAAGCTGTTCCAGGCGCTCGGTGAGCGACGCATTCCGTACGAGGCGCTGAGCTCCGTGGAGGTGACCGAGGGCAGACGTGGCACGGTGGTGCTGCACGCCGTGCCCCGACATGGCGCCGATCCCCTGATGGAGGCGGCGAACGGGCAGCTCAAGGAGGACTCCGACCCCTATCGGCTGGTGCTGCCGGCCGACCGCGAGACGCTGGCCGAGTACTACGCCGACGAGCTGCGCACGGCGCTCGGCCCCGACGCCAAGGAGCCCGCCGACCGCCATCTGGTGGCCGCGCCGGAGCCCCCGCTGCACTTCAAGGCGTATGACGGCAAGGCGTCCTTCGACGGGCGTGCGGTCGCCTTCCGGTGGTTCTGGACCGGCGCCTCCTCGGCCAAGTGGAAGTGCGGCGACCAGACCTTCTCCGTCGGCGAGTTGGCCGGGGTCGAATGGCGCTCGCCGGAGATCCTCAACGGCTATCTGCGGCTGCTGGAGCGCGGGGCGCGCGAGCCCGGGACGGGCGAGGCGGACCAGGACCCGGCCGCCGTGGTGTTCGGGCTGGGCTACGGCCCCGTGCACGAGTCGCTGCCGTTCGCGGCCTCGGTGCTGCAGGCCGTACGCTCCGCCGAGTCGGCGCAGGAGACGGCGGACGGTGCGCCGGTACGCCACCGGACCGGCGAGACGCGCCGCGATCCGGCGGACATCGCGGACCGGATACGCCACCTCGGCGAGCTGCACGGTGCCGGACTGCTGACCGACGACGAGTTCAGCACGAAGAAGGCCGAGCTGCTGGCGGAACTCTGAAGCGCCCGCCGGTTCACGCGGACCGGGGCGGGAGCGCGGGCCGTTGACCGGGCCGGGACTCATACCGTGGTACGGGGCGAAAGCCCGGCCCCAGGTATGACGCACCCGCCCGCGTGCTCCGCTTAGATAGAGGCGCGATGAGTGGACGAGGTGCCGAAACCGAACACGAGCCGGCGCACGGGCCCGTGCGTGAGACGGCCGGGCAACGGGCGCTGCGCGCCGCACGGCAGGCGCTGCGCCTCCTGGCCGTGGAACTCGGCACCCCGACCGAGCCCGGCACCCCGCTGCTGGGCAGCGTCCGCAGTCCCTGGCTGCGCCGGCTGCCCTACGTCCTCGCCTTCGGCTTCGCGGTCTCCCTGCTGCCGACGACCATCACCGTGCTCAGCAACGACTACGGCCTCACCGGCCGGCTGGCCGGCGCGCTCGCCACCGCGCAGACCGTGCCGCTGCTGCTCGCGGTGACCCGGCCGCTGCAGGCCTGGTGGGTGATCTTCACGGCGGATGTCGTCGGTGCCGTGGCACTGGCCGGTGCCGACGGGGTCGCGGGGCGCGCCTGGCCCTGGCCGCCGATGGAGATCGTCGGCTATCTCGCCCTGATGCTGGCGCTGTCGCTGCGCGAGCGCCGCCGCACCCTGACCGCCGTCTGGCTGACGACCGGAGTGGCAGGCCTGCTCTCCGAGCCGTTCAGTCCCGACGGCGGCGACAACACCTGGGTGCTGCTGTTCGTCCTCACCGGTGTGGTGCTGATGATGGGCGCCACGCTGCGCGAACGCGGCGACGCCCAGCGCAAGTTGATCGAGCAGGAGACCATCAGCGAGGCCGAGCGCGCACACCGGACGCTGCTGGAGGAGCGCGCCCGGATCGCCCGTGAGCTGCATGACGTCGTCGCCCACCACATGTCGGTGATCACGGTCCAGGCGGCCAGCGCCCCGTACCGCATCAGCGGGATGCCCCGGGAGGCCGAGGACGAGTTCGGCGCGATCGCGGCGACCGCCCGGGAGTCGCTGGCGGAGATGCGCCGGCTGCTCGGGGTGCTGCGCAGCGAGGAGGCGGAGCAGCACAGCGGCCCGGAGAAGACCCCGCAGCCCGGGATCGGCATGCTGCCGAAGCTGGTCGAGGGGACCGTACGGGCGGGTGTGCCGGTCGAGTTGGCGCTGCCGGAGGAGCCGGTGGCGCTGGAACCGGCGGTGGACCTGTCCGCGTACCGCATCGTGCAGGAGGCGCTGGCCAATGTGGTGCGGCACGCCCCGGGGGCGCCGACCCGGGTGTCGGTGACGCTGGCCGCGGACGGCGCGCGGCTGACCGTGCTGGTCGTCAACTCCCCGCCGTCCGCGCCGTCCGCGCCGCTGGAGACCAGCGGCACCGGCCACGGCCTGGTCGGGATGCGCGAGCGGGTCCGGCTGGTGGACGGTTCGCTCGACACCGGGCCGCTGCCCGACGGCGGATTCCGGGTCGCCGCCCAGCTCCCCCTCGCACCACCGCCCTCCCCGGCCTCATCCCTCTCCGCAAAGGACTCCCACTCCGTATGACCACGCGCGTGATCATCGTCGACGACCAGGCCATGGTGCGTGCGGGCTTCGCCGCGCTGCTCGCCGCGCAGAGCGACATCGATGTGGTGGGCGACGCCCCGGACGGGGTGCAGGGCGTGGCCCTGAGCCGCCGGACGCACCCCGACGTGGTGCTGATGGATGTGCGGATGCCGGAGATGGACGGCCTGGAGGCGGCCCGTCAGCTGCTCGAACCGCCCGCCGGGGTCACCCACCGTCCGAAGGTGCTGATGCTGACCACCTTCGACGTCGACGACTACGTCTACGAGGCGCTGCGCGCCGGGGCGTCCGGCTTTCTCCTCAAGGACGCGCCGCCGGCCGATCTGATCTCCGCGGTCCGGGTCGTGGCGGCCGGTGAGGCGCTGCTCGCGCCGTCCGTGACCCGGCGGCTGATCGCCGACTTCGCCCGCTCGGGGCCGGTGGCCCGGAAGGGCCGCCCCGCGCTGCGGCTGAACGGGCTGACCCCGCGCGAGACGGAGGTCCTGGAGCTGATCGCCCGCGGGCTGTCCAACCAGGAGATCGCCGATGCCCTGATCGTCGCCGAGCAGACAGTGAAGACCCATGTCAGCCGGGTGCTGGCCAAGTTGGCGCTGCGGGACCGCGCGCAGGCCGTGATCTTCGCGTACGAGTCGGGGCTGGTCTCGCCCGGCGAGCGGTAGCGCCCGGCTCCCCGGGTGTCTCTCCTCCGGGAGGAGGAGCGCGGCGCGAGCCCCCTACCCCCGTAGCCCCCGGGAGTCGGCTCCCCGGGGTGACGCCTCGTCATATCCCCTCTTCCTAGGTTTCCCTCCGGCGCATCCACGGGAGAGGGAGACCCCACCATGTCCAGGCTGTGCACCAACGCCCGCGGCAGACGCACGCGCACCGGCGCCGCCCTGGCGGCCGTGGCGGCGCGCACGCCCCCGGACCGCGACCGCGCGCTCGACGGTCTGCGGGCGCTGGCGCTGCTCGCCGTCCCCACCGGCCACTGGCTGGTGGGCGGCTTCACCCTCGACGCCGTGGGCGCGCTGCACAACGCCAGTCTGCTGACCTCCGTCGGCCAACTCGCCCCGGCCAGCTGGGTCCTGCAACTGCTCGGCATCTTCTTCCTGGTCGGCGGGCACGCGTCGGTGCTGTCCCTGCGGCGTGCCACCGCACGGGGCGAGTCCACCGGGACCTGGCTGCGCGGCCGGCTGGTGCGGCTGGGCCGTCCGGTGCTGGGGGTGACGGCCGTATGGGCACTGCTGCTGCCCCTCCTGTACGGACTGGGCGTGCCCGAGGCGACGCTGCGGACCGGGGCGACGCTGGTGATCCAGCCGCTGTGGTTCGTCGGCGTCTACGCGGTGATCACCGCGCTGACGCCGTTCTGCCGTCGCGCCGCCGGGTGGCTGGGCGTCTGGGCCGCGGCCCCTCTGGCGGTGTCGGTGGCCGTGGTGGACTTCCTGCGCTACGGGCCGTACGCCGACGCCGTTCCGCCGTGGCTGAGCCTGCTCAACCTGCTGCCCGGCTGGATGTTCGCCTATCAGCTCGGCGTCTCCTGGGGCGAGCGGCGGCTCGGCCGACGGGCCGCCTGGTCGCTGCTGCTGGGCGGCGCCGCGGTGTTCGCCGCGCTGCTGCTGTGCTTCCACTACCCGGCGAGCATGGTCGGCGTTCCCGGGCAGGACCGGACGAACTCCCACCCGCCGTCGCTGCTGGTCCTGGCGCTGGCCGCCGCCCAGTCCGGCGCCGCGGTGCTGCTCCGTGACCGGCTCGCCCGGCTGCTGCGCCGGCCCGCCCTGTGGGCGCCGGTGGCGCTCGTCAACCTCTCCGCGCTGACCGTCCTGTGCTGGCACCAGACGGCGATGCTCTCGCTGGCCGTACCGGCGTCCTTCCTGGGGCAGGTCCCCGGGCTGACGACGGCCCCGGACGCCCTCGGCTGGCTGCCGCTCCGGCTCGCCTGGCTGCCGGTCTTCGCCGTCGCGCTGCTCCTCATCGGCCGCACCACCCACCGCTTCGAGGCCCCCTGGACCGGCGCCACCCGCCTCCGCCGCATCGCCACGGCACTCCTGGCCGCCGGGTTCGGGGCCTTCGCGCTGGGGCTGGCCTAGTTGGGGCAGGGCCTCCCGGCCCTGCCCCAACGGCACTACTCCCGTCCGGCCGAGGTGAGCGTCATGTCCGCGTACCGCTCCCCCGCGACCTGCCCGGCGATCGGCTCCAGCCGGGCCAGGTCCTGCTCGGTCAGCCGGATGCGGGTCGCCCCGGTGTTCTCCTCGATCCGGCTGCGCTTGCGGGTGCCGGGGATCGGGACGACGGCCAGGCCGCGCGCCGTGGCCTGATGGTGCAGCCAGGCCAGCGCGATCTGGCCGGGCGTGGCGCCATGGGCGTCGGCGATCGCGCGGACCGGCTCCAGCAGCGCGGCGTTGGCGGCCGCGTTGTCGCCGGTGAAGCGGGGCTGCGTCCGCCGGAAGTCGTCCGCCGCCAGCTCCTTGTCGGCGCTCACGAACGCACCGGTCAGGAAGCCCCGGCCGAGCGGGGAGTACGGCACGAGGCCGACACCCAGCTCGGCCGCGGTCTGCACCACCCCGTCCTCGATGTCCCGGCTGAACAGCGACCACTCGGACTGCACCGCCGCGATCGGGTGCACGGCCTGCGCCGCGCGCAGTTCGCTGCCGGTCACCTCGCTCAGCCCCAGGTGCTTGACCTTGCCCTCGGCGACGAGTTCGGCCATGGCGCCGACCGACTCCTCGACGGGGACGTTCACATCGCGCCGGTGCATGTAGTACAGGTCGATCTCGTCGACGCCCAGGCGCTTCAGGCTGCTCTCGACGGCCTGGCGGATGTACGGCCGGTCGTTGCGGATGACGCGCTTGTACGGGTCGTCCGGGTGGTCCGGGTCGGGCGAGATCGCGAACTTGGTGGCCAGCACGACCTCGTCGCGGTGGGCCCGGACGAAGGGGCCGATGAACTTCTCGTTCTCCCCCATGCCGTACATGTCGGCGGTGTCGAAGAGCGTCACACCCAGTTCCCTGGCCCGCTCCAGCGTGGCCAGCGCCTCGTCGGCGTCCGTCGGGCCGTAGGCGAAGCTCATGCCCATACAGCCCAGACCCTGCACCCCGACACGCGGTCCGCCGGTGCCCAGCTCGACCGTCTCGATCTTCTCGCTACCCATGGAGACCTCAGAACCTCTCGGACGCCCGCCGGGCGTCGGCATAGATGTCGATCTTGTAGTCGAGTACGTCCAGCGTGCTCCGCAGCTCGGCTATCCGCTGCCGGACGTCCTCGCGGTGTGCGGTCAGCAGCTGCTCCCGCTCGGCGAAGGTGCACTCCCCGGCCCGCACCAGCTCGGCGTAGCGGACCATGTCCGCGACCGGCATACCGGTCAGCCGCAGCTTGGTCACCAGGCCCAGCCAGTCCAGATCGCGGTTGGTGAAGCGCCGCTGCCCGGTGTGGGTGCGGTCCACGTGCGGCATCAGGCCGATGCGCTCGTACCAGCGCAGGGTGTGGGCGCTGAGGCCGGTGTGCTCCGCGACCTCGCTGATCGTGTACCGGTCGCGGCCCGCCGGCCGTGGATGCGGGGGCGCGGCGCGGCATTCGTGCACCGCCGCCGGCAGCTCCCTGGTCGCGGTCGCGCCGCTCACCGCCGGTCCGCTCTGCATCACCGTCATGCCCCGTCTCCCCTGTCGCGCCGGACGTCTGCCGGCGGTGTCGCCGGATGCCTCTCGACGGCTTCAACGCTAGAGAGTTCGAGTGCACTCCAGGCAAGCGCCGATCAAGGGAAGACTTGACCGGATTTTGGGGCGCCGGGGCCGGACCGGGGGATCGGGGCCCCGGCCGGGCGCTTGGGGGCAGGCCCTAAGCTCGTGGGCATGCAGAGCCTGCGGATGATCGAGAACTGGCCGGTACCGACCGCTGCGGCCGCCGTCGTGCGCGCCGACGGATCGGTGGCCGGCGCCTACGGCCCCCTGGAGCAGCGCTTTCCGCTGGCGTCCGTGACCAAGCCGCTGGCCGCGTACGCCGCGCTGCTGGCCGTCGAGGAGGGTGCCGTCGAGCTGGACGAGCCGGCCGGGCCCGAGGGGTCCACGGTGCGTCATCTCCTCGCCCACACCTCGGGGCTGGCCTTCGACGAGCCGCGCCCGATGGCCGCGCCGGGCACCCGCCGGATCTACTCCAACGCCGGTTTCGAGGCGCTGGGCGACCACATAGCCAAGGCCACCGACATCCCCTTCGCGCAGTACCTGCACGAGGCGGTGCTCGCGCCGCTCGGGATGACCGCGACGGAGCTGCCCGGTTCGCCCGCCAAGGACGGGGTCTCCACGGTCGCCGACCTGGTCCGTTTCGCGGCCGAGCTGCAGGCGCCACGGCTGCTCGCGCCGGAGACCCTGGCGGCGGCGACCCAGGTCGTCTTCCCCGGTCTGACCGGTGTGCTGCCGGGCTACGGGCACCAGAAGCCCAACGACTGGGGGCTGGGCTTCGAGATCCGTGACGGCAAGTCCCCGCACTGGACAGGCGCCGCGTCCTCGCCCCGCACCTTCGGGCACTTCGGACAGTCCGGGACGTTCCTGTGGGTGGACCCGGACGCCCGCGCGGCCTGTGTGGCGCTCGCCGACCGGGCCTTCGGGCCGTGGGCGGTCGAGGCCTGGCCGCCGCTGACCGACGCGGTGCTGGCCGAGCTGGCACAGACGGCCTGACCCGGCGGGGCCGCGCCGGACGGCTCCAGGCCGGACCGGCCGCCCGCCCCGCACCGGCTCACCCGTACGCCGGTTCCGGCCCCATCTCCCACACCAGGCACTCCGCCGCCGCCAGCCCCCGCAGCTCCAGCCCCGCCGCGTCGGTGATCCGCGCCGCGTCACCGGCCTCCAGCCGCTCGTCGCCGAGCCGTACGGCACCGCGCACCACCTGCACATACGCCCGCGCGGCATCCGGGACCGCGGTCCGTTCGCCGTCGGCGAGGCGGCGCACGTGCAGCAGGGCACCGGCCCGCGGCACCGCGTACGGGGTGCCGTCGGCGATCCCGCGCACCACCTCGTACGACGGCTCCCCGCCGGCGTCCTGCGGCGTCAGCCACATCTGGACGAAGCACAGCGGCCGGTCGCCGTCGTTGCGCTCCACGTGCCGGACGCCGCCCGCCGCGCTGAGCCGCTGGAGATCCCCCGGGCGGACGGTGGTCTCGTGGCCGGCCGAGTCGCGGTGGGTCAGCTCCCCCTCGACCACCCAGGTCACGATCTCCGTGTCGCGGTGCGGGTGCTCGTCGAATCCGGAGCCCGCCGCCAGCCGCTCCTCGTTGCAGGCGATCAGCGGGCCGAAGCGCAGATTGTCCGGGTCGAAATGAGGCCCGAAGGAGAACGCGTGCAGCGACTCGATCCCGGCCTCCGCGTCCCCGCCCGGATACCGTTCATGGCCTCTGCGCACCTGAATCATGGGCCCACCGTAGCCCCGCCCCCGCACCTCCCCGCCCCGATAGTGCAGGCTTGTCCCGTGTCTGAACCCGCATCGCGCGACGCGCACCCGCACTCCGCCACCCTCCGGCGCCTGGAGAACTCCTCCGGCAAACTGGCGGCCGCGGCCATCGCCCGCATGGACGCCACGCTGCCGTGGTACCGCGCGATGCCCCCGGAGAACCGCTCCTGGATCGGCCTGGTGGCACAGGCCGGTATCGCCGCTTTCACCGAGTGGTTCCGGCATCCGGAGACCCCGCAGGCGATCAGTACCGATGTCTTCGGCACGGCGCCGCGCGAACTGACCCGGGCGATCACCCTGCGGCAGACCGTGGAGATGGTGCGCACCACCATCGAGGTCATGGAGTCCGCGATCGACGAGGTCGCGGCGCCGGGCGACGAGTCCGTGCTGCGCGAGGCGCTGCTGGTCTACGCCCGGGAGATCGCCTTCGCCACCGCCCAGGTCTACGCCCAGGCCGCCGAGGCCCGCGGCGCCTGGGACGCCCGGCTGGAGTCGCTGGTGGTCAACGCGGTGCTGTCGGGCGAGGCCGACGAGGGCGCGGTCTCCCGTGCGGCGGCGCTGGGCTGGAACTCCCCCGAGCATGTGTGCGTGGTGCTGGGCACCGCGCCGGACGGGGACAGCGAACTGACCGTGGAGGCCATCCGGCGCGCCGCCCGGCACGCCAAGCTCCAGGTGCTGACCGGTGTGCTGGGCTCCCGCCTGGTGGTGATCGCGGGCGGCTCGGACAATCCGCTGAAGACCGCGAAGGCGCTGATCGGCCCGTATGCCGCCGGTCCCGTGGTGGCCGGTCCGGTGGTCGCCGACCTGCTGGCCGCGACCCGCTCGGCGCAGGCCGCGGCCGCCGGGCTACGGGCCTGTGCCGCCTGGCCGGACGCCCCGCGGCCGGTGCTCGCGGACGATCTGCTGCCGGAGCGCGCGATGGCCTCGGACCCGGTCGCGCGCGAGCAGCTGGTGGAGGAGATCTACAGACCGCTGGAGGAGGCCGGGTCGGCGCTGCTGGAGACACTGAGCGTCTATCTGGAGCAGGCGAGCAGTCTGGAGGGGGCCGCCAGGATGCTCTTCGTGCACCCCAACACCGTGCGCTATCGGCTTCGACGTGTGACCGACGTCACCGGCTGGTCACCCTCCGATGTGCGCTCGGCGTTCACCCTCCGTATCGCGTTGATCCTGGGGCGCCTGGCTGACGGTGAGGCACAACCCTAGACTTTTGTCGGACACCAACAATTCCCCCGATGGTTCTTCGTCCCTGTCCCCACGGGCGGGCGGAACCACCCACAAGAGAGAGTGTGAGGGTGCTCGTACTCGTCGCTCCCGGCCAAGGCGCTCAGACGCCCGGCTTCCTGACTCCCTGGCTCGACCTTCCCGGTGTCGAGGACCGGCTCCGTGCCTGGTCGGACGCCATCGACCTGGACCTGGTCCACTACGGCACCAAGGCGGACGAGGAGGAGATCCGCGACACCTCGGTGGCGCAGCCGCTGCTGGTGGCCTCCGCCCTGCTCTCCGCCCGGCAGCTGTTCCCGCAGGCCGACGCCGTCGCCGCACAGGCCGGCGCGGTGGCCGGCCACAGCGTCGGTGAGCTGGCCGCCGCCGCGCTGGCCGGCACGCTGTCCGACGAGGACGCGATGGTGCTGGTGCGCCGCCGCGGTCTGGCGATGGCCGAGGCCGCCGCCGTCACCGAGACCGGTATGGCCGCGCTGCTGGGCGGCGACGAGGCCGTCGTCATCCCGCACCTGGAGCAGCTGGGCCTGACTCCGGCGAACGTGAACGGCGCCGGCCAGATCGTCGCCGCGGGCACCGCCGAGCAGATCGCCGCGCTGGTCGAGAACAAGCCGGAGGGCACTCGCCGGGTCGTACCGCTGAAGGTGGCCGGCGCGTTCCATACTCACCACATGGCTCCCGCCGTCTCCGCCCTGGAATCCGCGACCGCCCAGCTGCCGGTCGCCGATCCGCACACCCGTTACGTCTCCAACAAGGACGGCGCGCTGGTCTCCTCCGGCCAGGAGCTGGTGCAGCGGCTGGTGGGCCAGGTGGCCAACCCCGTGCGCTGGGACCTGTGCATGGAGACCTTCAAGGAGCTGGGGGTCACCACCCTCATCGAGGCGGCCCCCGGCGGCACGCTCACCGGCCTGGCCAAGCGCGCACTGCCCGGCGTGCGGACCCTCGCCCTCAAGACGCCCGATGACCTCGACGCGGCCCGCACGCTGATCGCCGAGCAATCCGCACCGGCCGAATAGGAGTCCGCAGCGCATGACCTCGAAGATCAAGCCCTCGAAGGGCGCCCCGTACGCGCGGATCATGGGCGTCGGCGGCTACCGCCCGACCCGTGTCGTGCCGAACGAGGAGATCCTCAAGCACATCGACTCGTCCGACGAGTGGATTCGTTCGCGGTCCGGTATCGCGACCCGCCACTGGGCGGGCCCCGAGGAGACCGTGGCGACCATGTCGGTCGAGGCGTCCGGCAAGGCCATCGCCGACGCGGGGATCACGCCCGAGCAGATCGGCGCCGTGATCGTCTCCACCGTCTCGCACTTCAAGCAGACCCCGGCGGTCGCGACGGAGATCGCGCACCGGATCGGCGCCGGCAAGCCGGCCGCGTTCGACATCTCGGCGGGCTGTGCGGGCTTCGGCTACGGCCTGACCCTGGCCAAGGGTCTGGTGACCGAGGGCTCGGCGGAGTACGTGCTGGTCCTCGGTGTGGAGCGGCTCTCGGACCTGACCGATCTGGAGGACCGTGCGACGGCCTTCCTCTTCGGTGACGGGGCCGGCGCGGTGATCGTCGGTCCGGCCGACGAGCCCGCCATCGGCCCGACAGTCTGGGGGTCGGAGGGCGACAAGTCCGAGACCATCAAGCAGACCCTCGGCTGGGACGTCTACCGCCCCACCCCGGTGCCCGGAGGGGACGCCCCCGAGGGCCGTCCGGCTCCGGAGGAGATCCGCTACCCCGCCATCACCCAGGAGGGCCAGGCGGTCTTCCGGTGGGCGGTGTTCGAGATGGCGAAGGTCGCCCAGCAGGCGCTGGACGCGGCCGGCATCAGCCCGGACGACCTGGACGTCTTCATTCCGCACCAGGCCAACATGCGGATCATCGACTCGATGGTGAAGACTCTGAAGCTGCCGGAGAGCGTGACGGTCGCCCGCGACGTGGAGACCACCGGCAACACCTCGGCCGCCTCCATCCCGCTCGCCATGGAGCGGCTGTTGGCGACCGGACAGGCCAAGAGCGGCGACACCGCGCTGGTCATCGGCTTCGGGGCGGGTCTCGTGTACGCCGCTACGGTCGTTACCCTCCCCTAGGCAGATCTGCGCAGCACCGTACGTCTCCGGACGTCTCGGCCGTCGCAAGGATCTTCACCGCAAGTAACGCAGTTTCCCCATAAAATGACCGAAGGAGCGCCATCATGGCCGCCACTCAGGAAGAGATCGTCGCCGGTCTCGCCGAGATTGTGAACGAGATCGCCGGGATTCCCACCGAGGACGTCCAGGTGGACAAGTCCTTCACCGACGACCTGGACGTCGACTCGCTGTCCATGGTCGAGGTCGTCGTCGCCGCCGAAGAGCGCTTCGACGTGAAGATCCCGGACGACGACGTCAAGAACCTCAAGACGGTCGGCGACGCGACCGACTACATCCTCAAGCACCAGAGCTGATCCAGCTTCTGCGCAGTCGCCACCCCGCGGTGGCGCCGTCGATTCAGACCCCTCTACCCGTGGAGTAAGAATTCCCGTGAACGCGACCAATCGCACCGTGGTCGTCACCGGTATCGGCGCAACCACACCGCTGGGTGGCGACACCGCTTCGACCTGGGAGGGCCTGCTGGCCGGACGCTCCGGCATCAGCACCCTCGAACAGGAGTGGGCCACCGATCTGCCGGTCCGTATCGCCGGTCAGATCGCCGTCGAGCCCTCCGAGATCATTCCGCGCCCGCAGGCCCGCAAGCTGGACCGCTCGGCGCAGTTCGCGCTCGTCGCGGCCCAGGAGGCCTGGAAGGACGCGGGCTTCACCGCCAAGGCGGGCGAGGACACCGCGGTCAACCCCGACCGCCTGGGCGCCGTCATCGCCTCCGGCATCGGCGGCGTGACGACCCTGCTCGACCAGTACGACGTGCTCAAGGAGAAGGGCGTCCGCCGCGTCTCCCCGCACACCGTGCCGATGCTGATGCCGAACTCGCCGTCCGCGAACGTCGGTATCGAGTTCAACGCCCGCGCCGGTGTGCACACGCCGGTCTCGGCCTGTGCGTCGGGCGCGGAGGCCATCGGCTACGCGATCGAGATGATCCGCTCCGGCCGCGCCGACGTCGTCGTCGCGGGAGGCACGGAGGCCGCCATCCACCCGCTGCCGATCGTCGCGTTCGGCAACATGATGGCGATGTCCAAGAACAACGACGACCCGCAGGGCGCCTCGCGCCCCTGGGACGTCGACCGCAACGGCTTCGTGCTCGGCGAGGGCGCGGGCGTGATCGTCCTGGAATCCGAGGAGCACGCCAGGGCCCGCGGCGCCAAGATCTACGCGGAGGCCGTCGGCCAGGGCATCTCGGCCGACGCGCACCACATCACGCAGCCCGAGCCGTCCGGCAACGGCATCGCGGCCGCGCTGCAGAACCTCCTCGACAACACCGACCTCCAGCCCGCCGAGATCGTGCACGTGAACGCGCACGCGACCTCGACGCCGGCCGGTGACGTCGGTGAGCTCCGGGCGCTGCGCAAGGCGTTCGGTGACGACGTCGACCACATGGCCATCACCAGCACGAAGTCGATGACCGGTCACCTCCTGGGTGGCGCGGGCGGTGTCGAGACGGTGGCCACGGTCCTCGCGCTCAAGAACCGCGTCGCCCCGCCGACGATCAACATCGACCAGCTCGACCCGGAGGCCGACGCCGACATCGTCCGCGGCGAGCCCCGGCAGCTGCCGGCCGAGGGCCGGATCGCGGCCCTGAACGACTCGTTCGGCTTCGGCGGCCACAACGTGGTCCTGGCCTTCCGTACGGTCTGAGGCACGTTCGGCACACCCTGAGGGCCCGCCCGGTGGACACCCACCGGGCGGGCCCTCGGGCGTGTCAGCCGTCTGCGCCGCCGAAGCTCGCGAAGTACGCCGCCACGGCGTCCTCTTGGCCGTGCCCCTGCTCCTCGGCCCGGCGGAGGCGTTCCGCGCCGGCGGCCACCAGATCCATCCGTACGCCGGCCTCCCGGGCGGCCTCGGTGCTGAGCACCGTCAACTCGCCCTTCTCCGCAGGCGCCTTGGTGCCCAGTACGGGGGCGTCCACGAAGCGCAGGCGGTGCGCGTCGGCGAAGCGGGCGAGCGCGGCCGGCCCCTCGGCCCCGACGGCGCCCATGATTCCGGTGCCGAGCACCGCTACGGAGAGAGTGTCGGAAGACGTGTTGTCGGCCATGACGGCACGCTAAGGGCTGTCGCGCAGTCCCTGGAGCGGGCGCGAAGGCGAGCGCCGCCCGCGTGTCGGGGCGCGCCGGGTCCGGTCCGAACGGCGGGCCCTAGACGACCTGGTGGAGCCAGCGGACGGGGGCGCCCTCGCCCGCGTACCGGAAGGGTTCCAGTTCGTCGTCCCAGGGTTTGCCGAGGAGCTTGGCGACCTCGGCGGCGAGTTCGGTCTCGCCGCCGGCCGCGCGGACGACCGCGGCGCGCAGCCGGTCCTCGGGGATGAGGATGTCGCCGTGGATGCCGGTGACGGCGTGGAAGATCCCCAGTTCGGGGGTGGAGCTGTAGCGCTCGCCCTCGGCGGTGGAGCAGGGTTCCGCGGTCACCTCGAAGCGCAGCAGGTGCCAGCCGCGCAGCGCGGAGGCCAGCTTGGACGCCGTGCCGGCCTCGCCCTGCCAGGAGAACTCGGCTCTCCACGTGCCGGGGGCCGCCGGCTGGCGAATCCAGTCGAGGTTGACGCGCACGCCGAGGACGCCCGCCACGGCCCATTCGACGTGCGGGCACAGCGCGCGCGGAGCGGAGTGGACGTACAGAACTCCACGTGTCGTCACCGGGACCTCCAGTGCGGTTCGAGGTTCGCCTTCCCCAGCGGCCTCGTGCCCGTTCCGGTTGCGGCCGGGACAGTTGTCATTCTGCCCCGGTGATCGCTTCGGCACCAGCATGCTGGTGACCTACAGTAAACACCATTGGGCGGAATTTGCCGCAAATGGGACAGGAAATGACGTGATGCAATTTGTCTGTGCCGACTGCACTCGCCACTTCGGGTCACCGCCCGGCAAGCACGGGGCAAAGCTATCGCGCGGTGCCGGTCGAGGGGGTGACGTACCGTCGGTACCCGAAGAGATATCACTCGCACGCCGGAGGGGACAGGGGATGACGCGGATCGATCGGCCCTTTCGCCCGTGGCGGAGCCGCTTCGGCCGCCGTTCCTCACGTACCGTCGCCCTCGGTTCCGCACTGGTGATCGCCCTCACCGCCTGTAGTGGTGGCGGCTCCGCTCCGCAGTCCGGCGCGGCGGGCAAGCGGAAGGCCGCGAAGGCACCCGTCTGGCGCACCCACCCCCGCTCGATCGCGGCCCTCGGCGACTCCATCACCGTCGGCTTCGACGCCTGTACGGTCCTCTCCGACTGCCCGCAGGTCTCCTGGTCCACGGGCACCAGCCCCAAGGTCGACAGCCTGGCCCGACGGCTCGTCAAGAACCCCGCCAGGCAGAGCTGGAACCTCGCGCGCGCCGGTGCGCTGATGACCGATCTGCCGGACCAGGTCACCGCGGCCGCCGACCGGAAGCCGGAGCTGGTCACGGTGCTGATCGGCGCCAACGACGCCTGCCGGCGCGAGGTGCGCTCGATGACGCCGACGGACGCCTTCCACGCCGACTTCGCGCGCTCCATGAAGTACCTGCGGCGCGCGCTGCCGCACACCCAGGTGTATGTCGCGGCGGTGCCGGATCTGCTGCGGCTGTGGTCGGAGGGGCGCAAGAACCCGCTCGGCAAGCAGGTGTGGAAGCTGGGGATCTGCGGGTCCATGCTGCGCGATCCGGACGATCTGACGCAGGCGGCACAGGACCGGCGGGAGCAGGTCCAGGACCGGGTGCGGGACTACAACTCGGCGCTGGCGGAGGTGTGCGGCAAGGACCCGCTGTGCCGGTTCGACAGGTCGGTCTTCGACTACCGCTTCACGGGGCGGCAGTTGAGCACCTGGGACTGGTTCCACCCGGGCACCGGCGGCCAGAAGCAGCTGGCGGAGCTGGCGTTCCGCACCATCACCCGGCCCGGCCGCGGCGGTTGACCGCGCTCCCCGGGCTCCGTCCCGGCGGCCGGCGGGCATAGGGTCGCTGCCATGACGACGCAGGTCAGCAGGGAAGCCTTCGGCGCACTGGACGACGGAACGCGGGTCGACCGCTGGACCCTGGATTCGGGGCCGGGCGGGGTGCGGGTCCGTGTCCTGACCTACGGCGGCATCATCCAGACGGTGGAGGCACCGGACCGGGACGGGGAGCGGGCGCAGCTGGCGCTGGGGTTCGCGGACCTCGGCTCGTATGTCGCGCACGGCGGGTCGCACTTCGGGGCGCTGGTCGGGCGGTATGCGAACCGGATCGCCGGGGCCGCGTTCCGGCTCGACGGCCGGACCTGGCCGCTGACGCCCAACGACGGGCGCAACAGCCTGCACGGCGGGGCGCGGAACTTCTCCCGGGTGGTGTGGGACGCCCGGCCGGTCGACGGCGGGGTGCAGCTGCGCCGGGTCAGCCCGGACGGGGAGGAGGGCTTCCCGGGCGCGCTGGACGTGCGGGTGGCGTACGCCCTCTCCCGCGATGGCGCGCTGCGGATCGTCTCCCGTGCGCGGACCGACGCACCGACCGTCGTCAACCTCACCAACCACACGTACCTCAACCTGGGCGGGGACGGCAGCGGTAGTGCCGCCGGCCACCGGCTGCGGCTGGCGGCGTCCCGGTACACGCCCTGCGACGACAGCGGCATTCCGCTGCCCGGCGCGCCGGCCGAGGTCGCCGGTACCCGCTTCGACTTCCGGGCGGCGCGCGCGGTGGACGGGGCCTACGACCACAACTTCGCGCTGGACGGCGGGGTGTGCCACGCGCTGCGCACGGTCGCGGAGTTGCACGACCCCGTTTCCGGCCGCGCCCTGGAACTGGCCACCACCGAGCCCGGACTGCAGCTCTACACCGCCGGCCATCTCGACGGCACCCTGACCGGCGCCTCCGGCGTCCCCTACGGGCCGGCGGCCGGACTGGCCCTGGAAACCCAGCACTTCCCGGACTCGCCGAACCGGCCGGACTTCCCCAGCACGGTGCTGCGGCCCGGAGAGACCTACCGGTCGGAGACCGTGTACCGCTTCTCGGTGCGGGCGGGGAGTGCGGGAGCCCCCTAAGGGCACGGCCGTGTGAGGTCATCCTGTGCGGCGACGCCGTGGGGCGGGGCGGCGCGGAACGATGTCGGTGATCGGTTGTCCGGTCCGTTCCGTTTCCGTCCGTTGCCTGTCCGGGAGACCTCTCACCATGGCCCGCCTGCGTACCCCTCATCTCGTACTGTCCTGTGCGGCGTTGGCCGTCATCGCGGCCGGCTGTTCGCTGGCGGACCACGGCCCGGTGAAGAAGGCGGAGCGCACGTACACCGTGGACGGCAGGATCGCCGCACTGTCGGCGACGACGCACGGAGGGAACATAGAGGTCGTCCCGGTCGGCGCGGGCGGCCCGGTCAGGGTGACGGAGAAGTACGTCTACAACGACAGCAAGCCGAGCCCCGAACACCGCGTCGAGAACGGCACGCTGAAGCTCACGGCCGAGGAGTGCGGCATGGGGCGCCGGTGCGAGGTGGCCTACCGGGTGCTGCTGCCGCGCGATGCCCGGGTCGACCTGCGGACCAGCGGCGGGGACATCACCGTCCGCGGCGCCACGGGCGGCATCGCCGCGGAGACCAGCGGCGGCGACATCACCGTCAAGGACTCCACGGCCCGCGCGATGAAGGCGAGGACCAGCGGCGGCAACGTGGATCTCGCGCTGTCCACGGCCCCGGACGAGGTGTCGGGCCGCACCAGCGGAGGCAATGTCACCATCCGTCTGCCGAAGGGCACCTACGCCGTGGAGGCCACCACGAGCGGCGGCAACCGCAAGGTCTCCGTCGCGACGGACGAGAACTCCGCGCACAAGGTCACGGCACACACGAGCGGCGGTGATGTGACGGTGGTGCCCTCATGAAGCGACGGCGGGACCGGCGGGGGCGTCCCTGGGGAGGAGCGCCCCCGCCCATGGCCCGGTCAGCCGACGGTGACCTCCGCGGTCAGCCTGCGGTCGTCGACGCTGTGCGCCGCCTCGACGAGGTAGACGCCCTTGACCCGGTGCCAGCCGTCGCCCTCCGCGTCCCAGACGGCGAACGCCCGGTCCGGCAGCGGGATCTCGGCCTCGGCGCTCTCACCGGGACCGGCCTCGACGACGGAGAAGCCGGCCAGCCAGCGCTCCGGGCGCTCCGGAGCATCCGGGGCGGCGTCCGCGGTGGGCGCCAGATAGATCTGGACGACCTCGCGTCCGGGCCGGTCCCCCGCGTTGCGGACCCGCACCCGCACCGAGTCCGGGGTGGTGTCCAGCGACTCGTACTCCCAGTCGGTGTAGCCGAGGCCGTGCCCGAAGGGGTAGGCGGGGGCGGCAGCGGACCGCTGCCAGCCGCGGTAGCCGACGAACACCCCCTCCGCGTAGTCGAGTTGCCCGTCGTCCGGGGTGACGGTGGTGACCGGGGCGTCGTCGAGGCGGGCGGGCCAGGTGGTGGGCAGCCGGCCGCCCGGCTCATGGGTGCCGAGCAGCACGTCCGCCAGCGCCGCCCCGGCCTCCTGGCCGGGGAACCAGCTCAGCAGCACGGCCGCGACCTCCTCGCGCCACGGAAGCTCCACCGGGGAGCCGGAGTTGACGACCACGACGGTGTGCGGGTTGGCGGCGGCGACCCGGCGCACCAGCTCGTCCTGGCGGCCGGGCAGCCGCAGCTCGTCCCGGTCGAAGCCCTCGGACTCGGTCTCCTCGGTGGTGCCGACGACGACGAGCGCCACATCGGCGCCGGCCGCGGCGCGGACCGCCTCGGTGAGCTCCGCGTCCGCGTCGCCCCGCGGCGCCCGGTGGCCGAGGGAGAACGCCAGCGCGGCCGGCCCCTCGCCGCGGTCCGTCCCGTCCGGGACGTACCGCAGGCCGACCTCGACCGGCTCGTCCGCCGTGAGCTGCGCCGTCACCCGTCGTTCGGCGGGGTTCAGGAACGCCTCGAAGGGGTCACCGCCCGCCGGTGCGCACCGTCCGTCGAAGAGCACCGCGCCGCCGACGGTCAGCCGCAGCTCACCGGTGCCGGTGACGGCGAGGGTGTGGCGGCCGGTGTGCCGCGGGGTGAAGCTGCCGGTCAGTTCGACGGCGCTCAGGTTCTGCCGGGTGACGCCCTCGGGGAAGCGGCCCATCACCTGCACCCTGCCGTCGTGCTGCGCGGTCTCGGCGAGCGTCCGGCCGTCCGCGGCCAGGTAGCGGGCGCGCAGGGCGAAGCCCTCACGGGCGTGCGGGACCCGGCAGCGCGGATCGGCGCCGGCCGCGAAGGTGATCTCGACGTCGTCGGGCAGCGCGGCGCGCAGCCCCTCCAGCGGGGAGACGACCGCCTCGGGGAAGACGGTCGCCGACCCGCCGCCGAGCACCCGTGCCTCGCGCGCGGCCCCGCCGATGACGGCGACCCTGCGGACCGTGGCGGCGTCGAGCGGCAGCGCCCGCCGCGCGCCGTCCACCGGCTCGTTGCGCAGCAGGACACACCCCCGCCGGGCGATCTCACGGGCCAGCGCCCGGCCGTCGATCCCCCGCGGGACCTCGTCCGGGCCGACCGCGGCCGGCACCCCGTCCAGACACCCGGTGCGGGCGGCGAGCAGCAGCACCCGGCGCACCGCGTCGTCCACCTCCGACTCGGCCACCTCCCCCCGGCGGACGGCCTCGGCGAGCGGCGCGCCGTAGACCGTACGGGGCCCCGGCATGGCCACGTCCAGGCCGCCGCGCAGGGCGCGCACGGTGTTCCTGGCGGCCGTCCAATCGGAGACGTTGCAGCCGTCGAAGCCCCACTCACCGCGCAGGACGCCCTGGACGAGGTCCCGGTGTTCGGTCATCGTCGCGCCGTTGACCTGGTTGTAGGCGGTCATCACGGCCCAGGGACGGGCGTTTTCCACGAGGTGCTCGAAGGGCGCGAGATAGAGCTCGCGCAGCGGGCGGGGGGCGATGCGGTTGTCGACGGTGAGCCGGTCGGTCTCCGCGTCGTTGCCCACGAAGTGCTTGACGGTCGCGCCGACGCCGCCCTCCTGCACCCCACGGACATATCCCGCCCCGATCTCGCCGGTGAGCAGCGGGTCCTCCGCATAGCACTCGAAGTGCCGGCCGCCGAGCGGTGAGCGGTGCAGATTGACCGTCGGCGCCAGCAGGACGTGCACGCCCTTGCGGCGGGCCTCCTGGGCGAGGAGCTGACCGGCCCGGCGGGCCAGATCGGGGTCCCAGGTGGCGGCCAGCGCCGTGGGGCTGGGCAGCGCGACCGAGGGGTCCGCGGCGTTCCACTCCTGGCCGCGCACCCCGACCGGGCCGTCCGACATCACCAGCGACCGCAGGCCGATCGCGGGCACGGCCGGCAGCGTCCACATGTCCTGGCCGGACAGCAGCCGGGTCTTGGTGTCGAGGTCGAGCGCGGCGAGGGCCCGCTCGACGGCCGCGGTGTGCTCCTGTGTGCGGCCGGGGGCATGATGGTGGGCGGCGTCAGCGGTGGGGCCGTGGGGATGGTGGTCGGTCATGCGGCTCTCCGGTGTTCCCTGGGTGGACGTGCGAACCCCCGTGTCCGGATTCTTGTCGGCCTGCCTCCCAACCGGTAGGCGCCGTTACCTTTCCGTTACATCAGTCGTACGGGATCTCCACGGGAGGGTTACGCTCGGCCGGTGACTGCACGAGACCAGGACGGACACCACGGCGGCGGGCCGGGCGCACGGCGGACCGGCGGCGGGCGCGAGGCCCAGCGCGCGGAGCGGCGTGCGGCGATCCTGGAGGCCGCCATGGAGCTGATCGCCGAGCGCGGCTACCGCCGTACCTCGCTCGCCGCCGTCGCCGAACGCGCCGGGCTGACCCAGCAGGGCCTGCTGCACCACTTCCCCTCCAAGGAGCTGCTGCTGGCGGGGGTGCTGGAGACCCGCGACCGCTGGGATCTGGCCTCGGCCGCCGCGGCGGCCGGCGCCCGGCACACCGACACCCTCGCCCAGCTCGTCGACTACAACGCCACCCGCCCCGGCCTCGTCCGGACCTACACGGTGCTGTCCGCCGACAGCGTCACCGAGGAGCACCCCGCCCGCCCCTTCTTCGAGTCCCGCTTCCGGGCCGTGCGCGCGGCGATGGCCACGGTGCTGCGGACCGAGTGCGGCGAGGACCTGCCCGGCGGGCTGACCCCGGAGCGGGCGGCGCCGCTGATGGTCGCCGCGATGGACGGGCTGCAGCTGCAGTGGCTGCTGGACCCGGACGAGGTGGACATGCCGGCGGCCTTCCGGGACTTCCTGGCGCTGCTCGGGTGCGGCCAGGCGCGGGCCGGGGAGACCGGTGACGGCCCCGGGGAGGAGCCGGGCGGGGAGACCGGCGAGGGGCCGGATGAGAGGCCGGGCGAGCGCTGACGCCCGGAACCCGTGGGCCGGAAGGGCCCGTTGGCCCCGCGCGTCCCCGACACCGCCTCTACCGCCCCCGCGCGCGCCCCGCTTTACTCGCCCCATGACACGCATACGTACCAGGATGGGCGCGCTCGGTGTCGCGCTGCTGGCCGTCGCCCCGCTGGCCCTGACGGCCCCGGCCACCGCGGCCCCCGGGGCGGACAGCACGGTGGAGGAGGGGCGGCTGACGCAGGCGGCGCCGCGGGAGATCCTGCGGCGCAGCGGATTCGACGTGTGGGAGCGGGACTTCGCGCGCGGTCTGGCGCGGGTGACGAGCTACCCGGAGGCCCGGCGCCATGTCGCGGACGAGGCGCGGGCGCTGTGGCGGCGGGCCGTGGACCGGGCGCAGGGCCGCGGGCCCGCCGGGGGCGATCTGAGCCGGGACGACGACCGTCCGCTGTACTGGGCGCGGCTCGGGATGACGAGGGAACTACGGCAGTGGCGGCCCGAGTTCGGGCTGACCGAGAGTGAGCGAGACGCCCTGCTCGGGTCGCTGGAGCGGGGCTCGCGCGGACAGGACTCGCTCGCGCTGCCCGCCGGGAAGGAGGTGCTGCGGGTCGTGGTGACCGGCTTCGACCCGTTCCAGCTGGACGACGACGCCCGGCGGAGCAATCCGTCGGGGGCGGCGGCGCTCGCGCTGGACGGGACGACGGTGCGGACCGCCTCCGGGAAGCCGGCCCGGATCGAGACCGCGGTCTTCCCCGTACGGTGGGCCGACTTCGCGGCGGGCACGGTGGAGCGCACCCTGCTGCCGCACTTCCGGGGCGGGCCACGGCAGGCCGACGTGTTCACGACGGTCAGCCAGGGGCGGCCCGGACGGTTCGACGTCGAGCGGACCAACGGGGCCTGGCGGGGCGGCTATCCGGACAACGCCCGGGAGTCCCGTACGGAGGTCGTGCCGATTCCCGCGGGGGTGCCGACCGTACGGCCGCAGCCGCAGTGGACGGCCACCAGCCTGCCGTACGCGCGGATCGTGGCGGCCGGCACCGGGCCGTATCCGGTGGTCGACCACACCGCCGTGACCGAGATCCCGGCGGGCGGCGGCGCACCGGTCGACCGGCCGGACGGACCGACCCCGGGCTCCACGGCGCGTTCCGGGGGCGGCGGCGACTATCTGTCCAATGAGATCGCCTACCGGGCGACGCTGCTGCGGGACGCGGTGCGGCCGGCGATCCCGGGCGGGCATCTGCACACTCCGGTCCTGGAGTTCGGCCCCGGCAACACGGACCCGGCGCACGGCCAGGTCACCGACCCCGCCTTCGTACGGAACCGGATCGCGATCACCGGGCAGGTGCGGGCGGTCGTGACGGTGGCGGCGTCGGAGGCGGCGGCTCAGGCGGCGGCCCGGAAGTAGGAGGGCCAAGAGACAGCGGTTCACGACGCAGACGGTTCAACGGGCGGGCCGGGGAGGGAAATTCCGCCGGGTCCGCCCGTGCCGCCCGGCATCATGGGCGGATGATCATTGCTGCCGCACAATTCCTCCCGGTGCCGGGCGACATCGAGGCCAACGCCGCCCGGATGGCCGGGCTTCTCGCCGAGGCCGCCGGACGCGGCGCCGGGCTGGTGGTCTTCCCCGAACTCACGCTGACGCACTACGACCTGGCCCTGATAGCCGCCGATCCCGTGGGCTTGGCCGTCACGGCGGACGACGCCCGGCTGGCGCCCGTACGGGAGGCCTGCCGGGCGCACGGGGTCGCCGCGGTCGTGAACGCGCCGGGCCGCACCACCGGGGGCAACTCCCGCCCGGCCATCTCCTCGTTCGTCTTCGGCCCGGACGGCGCCCCGCTCACCCGCTACGACAAGGTCCACCTCTTCGAGGGCGAGGACGCGGTCTTCGCGCCGGGCACCGCCGAGGGCCGCTTCACCCTGGGCGGCATCCGGTTCGCGCTCGCCACCTGCTTCGACAACAGCTTCCCCGAGGTCCCGGCGCGCGCCGCGGCGGACGGCTGCCGGGTGTACCTCGCCAGCTCCTTCCACGGCACTCCGGAGCGGGTGGCGCGGTACGCGCGGGCGGCCCGGGACCACGGGCTGCACCTGGTGCTCGCCAACGGGCTGGGGACCGGCGGTTCCGCCGCGGGGTGCGGTCTCAGCGGCGCCTGGCTGCCGTCGGGCGAGCGGGCGGTGACGGCCGCCGAGTGGACCGGGGCGGAGCCGGGGGACCGGGCGGAACTGGTGCTCACCGACGTCCGCGACCGGATCACGCTGATGTCGGACCCGGCGGTGGCCGCGATCCCCGTGAAGGAGTGCGGTGAGCCGCTGGTGGACGTACGGACCGCGGCGCCCGGACTGCTGGTGGCCGCGGACCGGCAGGACGCGCCGGGCGACTTCGCCTTTCTGCGGGAAGGCGTGCTCCAACGGCTGCTGGCGGCACAGGAGTCACTCCCGGACGGGCTGCGGCTGCAGTTCGTCGAGGGCTACCGGCCGCCGGGGCTGCAGCGCCGCTACTTCGAGGAGTACACCGGCGAACTGCGCGCCGCCCACCCGGACTGGGACGCCGAGCGGCTGCACCGGGCCGCCAGCCGCTATGTGTCGCCGCCCGGGATCGCACCGCACAGCGCCGGCGGCGCGGTGGACCTCACCCTCGTGACCGCCGACGGGGGACATGTCGACATGGGGACACCGATCAACGCCAGTCCTGAGGAGAGCGAGGGGGCCTGCTACACGGGCGCGCCGGACCTGACGCCCGCCGCCCGCACCCACCGCCGGGTGCTGAACGCCGCGCTGACCGCCGCCGGTCTGGTCAACTACCCCACCGAGTGGTGGCACTGGTCCTACGGCGACCGCTACTGGGCGCTGGCGACCGGCGCGGACCGCGCGCTGTACGGGCCGAAGGAGCGGGACGGGCGCTGACACCGGTGGCCGTCGGCGCGCCCGGCCGCCGCGCAGGACGCGGTGCGGCCGGGCGGTGCCGGGGCCTCAGCCCTGCGGCTGCTCCGGCGCCAGCAGCTCCAGCTCCGCCCGGGTCGGGTAGGACGGCTGGGCGCCCGGCTTGGTGACGGCGGCGGCGCCGACCCGTACGGCGAAGCGGGCCGCCTCGGGGAGCGCGTCGCCGCGGGCCAGGCGGGTGGCGAGGGCACCGGTGAAGGCGTCGCCGGCGCCGGTGGTGTCGACGGCGGTGACGCGTACGCCCGGGACGTTCTCGGCTCCGGAGGCGTCCAGGACCAGCGCGCCGTCGCCGCCGAGGGTGACCACGACGGAGCGGGCGCCCTGGTCGCGCAGGGCCCGCGCCCAGCGGTCGGGGCTGCCGTCGGTCAGCCCGGAGAGCTGCCGCGCCTCGTGCTCGTTGACCACCAGCGGGTCGGCCACCGCGAGGAGTTCGGGGGCCAGCGCGGCGGCGGGGGCCGGGGAGGGGTTGAACACGACGCGGGCACCGGCCTGTTCGGCGGCAGCGGCGGCGGCCCGTACGGACTCCATGGGGATCTCCAGCTGGAGGGAGACCACGGCGGAGGCGGCGATGGTGTCCTTCGCGGCGGCCACGTCCTGCGGGGTGAGCGCGGCGTTGGCGCCGGGCGAGACCACGATGCTGTTGTCCCCGTCCGGGTCGACGATGATCATCGCGGTGCCGGTGCGGGCCGTGTCGTCCACGATGACCGGGGAGACATCGGTGCCCGCCGCGCGCTGGGCGCCGAGCAGCAACTGCCCGTAGGCGTCGCCGCCGACCCGGGCCAGCAGCGCGGTGCGCCCGCCGATCCGGGCCGCGGCGGCCGCCTGGTTGGCGCCCTTGCCGCCGGCCGACTCGACCAGGTCCGTGCCCAGCACCGTCTCGCCCGCGCCGGGCCTCCGGTCGACCCGTACCGTCAGATCCGCGTTGGCCGAGCCGACCACCAGGACGTCATACATGCACCGCTCTCCCACTTCTTCTCATCTGTCGTTGTCCGGCGGTCCGCCGGATGTGCCGGGCCGCGCGTCAGCCGTCGAACTTCGCGGCGTTCTCCGCGGTCACCAGTACCACCGGCACCCTGACCGACTGCGGCAGCTTCTCACCGCGGGAGGCCTTCAGCGCCCAGTCCACGGCCTGTTTGCCGAGGAGTTCCGGCTGCTGGGCGACGGTGGCGGTCAGGGTGCCGCCCCGGACCGCCTTGACGCCGTCCGGGGTGCCGTCGAACGCCACCACCTTGACGTCCTTCCCGGAGCGGCCGCCCAGCGCCTTGGACGCGCCCAGCGCCATCTCGTCGTTGGCGGCGAACACCCCGCCGATGTCGCGGTGCGCCTGGAGCATGTTGGTCATCACGTCCATGCCCTTGGTGCGGTCGAAGTCCGCGGGCTGGCGGGCGACGACCTCGATGCCGGGGTACTTCCTGATGCCCTCCTCGAAGCCCTTGCCGCGCTCGCGGGCGGCGGAGGTGCCGGCCTGGCCCTCCAGGAAGGCCACCTTGCCCTTGCCGCCGAGCGAGTCGGCCAGCGTCTTCGCGGCGAGCCGGCCGCCCGCGACGTTGTCGGAGGCGATGGTCGAGCCGACCGTGCCGCCGTTGACACCGCGGTCGATGGAGATCACCGGCACCTTCGCCCGGTTGGCGACGCCGACGGCCGGGACGGCGGCGTCGGAGTCGACCGGGTTGATGATGGCCGCCTTGACGTTCTGGCTGGTGAACGTCTCCATCTGGTTGATCTGCTGGGTGGGGTCGTTCTGCGCGTCGGTGATGTTGAGGTGCAGTCCGCGGGCGTCCGCCTCGGCCTGGGCGCCTTCCTTGATGCCGACGAAGAACGGGTTGTTCATCGTGGACAGCGCCAGCCCCAGGTCGGTGTCGCCGCCGCGGTCGCAGCCGGCCAGGCCCAGGGCGGCGGTCGCCGCCAGCCCGGCCGCCAGCGCGGCCCTGATCCGGGTGGTCCGCCGGGCGCTCATCGCGCGCTCCGGCGGCGCAGCGTGTCCAGGAGCACCGCCAGCGCGATGACCAGTCCGGTGGCGACCTGCTGCCAGAACGCCGAGACGCTCAGCAGGTTGAGGCCGTTGCGCAGGACGGCGAGGATCAGCGCGCCGATGAGGGTGCCGGAGGCCTTGCCGGAGCCGCCGGAGAGGCTGGCCCCGCCGATGACGACGGCGGCGATGGCGTCCAGCTCGTAGCCGGTGGCGGCCTGCGGCTGGGCGGAGGTGAGCCGGGCGGCGAGGACGATGCCGGCGACCGCAGCGAACACACCGGACAGCGCGTAGATCGCGAGCTTGCGGCGCCTGACGTCGATCCCGGAGAGCCGGGCCGCCTCCTCGTTGCCGCCGATCGCGAACATCGCCCGGCCGGCGTGCGTACGGGCCAGGACCAGCGCCGCGATCAGCCCCATCGCGATCATCACCAAGACCGGCACCGGCAGCCAGCCGCCGAGGGTGTCACCGAGCGCGCCGACCGAGGCGGGCAGGGCGATCGGGGAGCCGCCGGAGATGACCAGGGCCAGGCCGCGGCCGACCGACAGCATCGCCAGGGTGGCGATGAACGCGGGCAGTTTGCCGTAGGCGACCAGCGCGCCGGAGACCAGGCCGGCCGCCGCACCGACCGCCAGGCCGAGCAGGACCGCCATCCACACGGGCAGGCCCTCGTTGGTGGCCGCCCAGGCCATGACGGTGGCGGAGAGCGCGGCGACCGAGCCGACGGACAGGTCGATACCGGCCGAGACGATCACGAAGGTGACGCCGAAGGCGAGGATCGCGGTGACCGACGCCTGGACGCCGACATTGAGGAGGTTCTGCCCGTTGAGGAAGTCCCTGGACAGCACCGCCATCACGACGACCAGTGCGATCAGCCCGCCGAGCGGGCCGTTCCTGAGGACCGCCCGGGAGAACCACGGCCCGAAGCCGTCCCGGTCCGGTGCCTGTCCCACCGCCTCTGCGGCGGCTCCTGTCTTCACCTCAGTGGACATCGGAGCCCTCCATCGCGCTCTCGTCGTGGTGCCTGGTGCTCTTGGGGGAGCCGGGGGTCTGGCTCTTGGGGGAGCCGGGGGTCTGGAGCGCCAGCTCCATCACGGCGTCCTGGGTGGCCTCTTCGGCCGACAGCTCACCGGCCAGCCGGCCCTGTGCCATCACCAGCACCCGGTCGCTCATCCCGAGGACCTCGGGCAGATCGCTGGAGATCATCAGGACCGCGCGGCCGGACGCCGTCAGCTCGTTGATCAGCTGGTAGATCTCGACCTTGGCGCCGACGTCGATACCGCGCGTCGGCTCGTCGAGGATCAGCAGCCGGGTGTCCGTCAGCAGCCACTTGCCGATGACGATCTTCTGCTGGTTGCCGCCGGAGAGGGTGCGGGCGCTCTGGCCCAGGCCGCTCATCCGGACCTTCAGCTGTGCGGCCACCGCGGCCGCCTCGCGCCGCTGCGCGCCCCGGTCCACCAGCCCGCCGCGGCTGTCGCGGTCGAGCCGGGCGAGGGTGAGGTTGTCCTGGAGCGAGGCGTCCAGCACCAGGCCCTGGCCCTTGCGGTCCTCCGGTACGAGGCCGAGCCCGGCGCGCATCGCGGCCCGGACGTCGCCGCGGGCCAGCTCCCTGCCGTCGATCTCGACGGTCCCGGCGTCATAGCGGTCGACGCCGAAGATCGCCCGGACCACCTCCGTGCGGCCCGCGCCGACCAGTCCGGCGAGGCCCACGACCTCACCGGCCCGCACCTCGAAGTCGATGCCCTCGAAGACCGGCCCGGCAGCGGCGCCGTCGCGGCTCAGCCCGCGGACGCGCAGCAGGGGCGCGCCCGGCGCCTCGGGGCGCTGCCTCGGGTACTGCTCGGCGATGTCCCGGCCCACCATGAGGCGGATCAGCTCGTCCTCGTCCGTCGAGGCCGGCACCTGGGCGACGGAGCGGCCGTCCCGCAGGACGGTGACCCGGTCGCCGAGTGCGCCGATCTCCTCCAGGTGGTGGGTGATGAAGATGATGCCGACGCCGCTGTCGCGCAGTTCGCGGACGATCTCGAAGAGGGTCTCGACCTCCTCGGACGTCAGCACCGCGGTCGGCTCGTCCATGATCAGGACCCGGGCGTCCAGGCTGAGCGCCTTGGCGATCTCGACCATCTGGAGGCGGGCGATGCCGAGTTCGGAGACCGGGGTGTCGGGGGACACGTCGAGCCGTACCCGCCGCAGCAGGCCGGCGGCCCGGGTCCGCATCGCCTTCCGGTCGACCAGCCCGAGCCGGGTGCGCGGCTGCCGGCCCAGGAAGAGGTTCTCGGCGACGGTCATCCCGGGGACGAGGTTGAACTCCTGGTAGATGGTGGCGATGCCGAGCCGTTCGGCGTCCTGTGCCGAGCGGATGGTGGCCTCGTCGCCGTCCACGAGGAGGCGGCCCGCGTCGGGGCGGTGGGCGCCGGAGAGCATCTTGATGAGGGTGCTCTTGCCCGCACCGTTCTCGCCGAGCAGGACATGCACCTCACCGGTGCGCAGGGTGAGGTCCACGCCGTCGAGCGCGCGGACACCCGGGAACGACTTCGTCACCCCCTCCACGCGCAGCAGTTCGCGGCCGCCCGGTACGTCGTCGTTGACGCCGGTCATGCGCTGCCCCTCTCTTCCTCGGGTGGCTTGTGTGGTGGCTGACTGGGGTGGGGTGAGGGTGGGGGTGGGTGGCCCGCCCGGACGGGGAAGCCGTGTCGGCATGCCGGACACGGGCACCGGGCGGGCCGGCTCAGGGGGCGGGTACCTCGCCGCAGGAGCGGCGGGCGACCAGCCGGGCGGGCAGCAGCACCGAGCCGGCGGGCCGGTCCTCGATCCGCGCCAGCAGGGTGTGTACGGCGGCCCGGCCCAGTTCGCGGGTGGGCTGGGTGATGGCGGTCAGCGGCGGATCGGTGTGCGTGAACCACGGCACGTCGTCGTACACCACCAGCGCCATGTCGTCGGGCACCCGCAGCCCGCGGGCGCGGAGTTCGTCCATCGCGCCCAGGGCCATCAGGTTGTCGGTGGCCAGCACCGCGTCCGGCGGCTCGGCGAGGTCGAGGAAGTCACTCATCACCTGCCGGCCGCCGGTGTGCTGGAGGTCGGGGGTGGAACCGACCCGCTCGTCGGGCAGGGTCAGGCCGTATCCGGCCAGCGCGGTACGGAACTGGCGCAGGCGCTCGTCACCGGTGGGGGTGCCTGCCGGGGCGACGATGATCGCGGGGCGGCGGCGGCCGTGGGCGGCGAGATGCGCGGCCAGCTCGGTGAGCGCGGTACGGCCGTCGGCGCGGACGCAGGGGGCGTCGACACCGGGCACGGTGCGGTCCAGCAGCACCAGCGGGGTGCCGGACGCGACCACCTCGCTGAGCATCGTCGAACCGGTGCCGGCCGAGCTGACCAGCAGGCCGTCGATCCGGCGGTCGAGCAGGGTGCGGATGTAGTCGTCCTGCTGGTCGGGGCGCTCGCCGGCGTTGCCGATGACCAGGCTGTAGCCGAGGCTGCGGGCCTCGTCCTCGACGGCGTCGGCCAGCTCGGTGAAGAAGGGGTTGGTGAGATCGCTGATGATCAGGCCGAGCGCACCGGTCCGTGCGGTGCGCAGCGCGCGGGCGACGTTGTTGGGGCGGTAGCCCAGCTCCCGTACGGCGGCGAGCACCCGCTCACGGGTCTCGGCGACCGGGCTGTGGCCGTTGAGGACCCGCGACACCGTGGCGACGGAGACCCCTGCCCGCTCTGCCACATCCTTGATGTTCGCCATGGCACCGTCGCCGTTCCGTTCGCTGTTCCGTCTGTCCGTGCACCGCCTCCGGTACGGGGGCGGGTTCGCTGCGCGCGATCGTCGTGTAATCGATTCCGTGGGGAATGCGCGGAGGCTACGAAATCGATTACACGGGGGGTGCGTCAAGACGGGGTGAATGTTGCCTGCGTCACATGGGCGGGGGTGGGGAGGGTGGCGTGCGGGGTGCGGGAGGGGCAGAACCGAGGGAAAGGCGCGAAGGCCTGGGAGGGCGGGCACAGCCACACATAGGGTGCGGCGCGTGGTGCACGGCGAGCCCGGGCACTCCCCCGTTGACCGTCCCGCCACGAGGACGTCCGCCAGCCGTGTCCGGACCCATGGGGCCGGTCCCGTCACCTACCGGGCGAACTGCCCCACACAAGCGACGATCGCCACCAGCAGACCGAGCGCCCCGATGACGACCTGCCATCTGTCAGACGGCGCCCACCGGTTGCTCTGCTGCTCCGTGTCCTGATCGTCCATCACTCCTCCTCGCTCCTCCGGACAGGCCCCGGAGACCAGGGCCCCCGCCGGCCGGGCCGCCGACGGAGCTGTGGGGAGGAACGCGGTGAAGCGCCGCCAGAATAGCGCGAGTTGAGCCCGTACACAGGGGACGACAGCGCCGCGCCGTGGACAGCGCGCGGCCGCGTCGTGGACAGCGCGGACAGCGCAGGGGCCGCACCCCGTCGTGGGATGCGGCCCCTGTGGAAAGCCCCTGGCACCGGCGACGCCGGTGACGCTACGGATCAGCCGGTGGCGCCATGGGTCAGGCGACGGTCAGCTTGACCTCGATGTTGCCGCGGGTGGCGTGGGAGTACGGGCACACCTGGTGCGCCTTCGCCACGAGGTCCTGGGCGGTGGCCGCGTCGGCCTGCGGGATCGAGACGATGATCTCGGCCGTGAGGCCGAAGCCGCCGTCCGAGGTCTTGCCGATGCCGACCTCGGCGGTCACCCGGGAGCCGGAGACATCGACGTTCTCCCGGCGGGCGACGACGCTCAGCGCGCCCTGGAAGCAGGCGCTGTAACCAGCCGCGAAGAGCTGCTCGGGGTTGGTGCCGGCGCCGCTTCCGCCCTGCTCCTTGGGCGGGTTGACGACCACGTCGAGCTTGCCGTCGTCGCTGGCGACGCGGCCGTCACGGCCGTTCTCAGCGGTGGCGACGGCGGTGTAGACGACGTCGACGGTCTGGATGGACATACCGAATCCTCCTGTGGTTCGCCGCGACTCGCGCCCACGGATCACGACGGCGTGCCCCGAGCCTAACGGGCGGGGCAAGGGGAGCGGGGAGTACACAGTTCTCCGGCTTCCCCCCCCACCCCACCCCGCCCCCGGTGCCGGCCGGAGGGCTGAGGTCAGCTCTCCGGCCGGGGCCGGACTCAGCCCTCCAGGCTCACGATCATCTTGCCCGTGTTGTCGCCGCGCAGCAGGCCCAGGAAGGCCTCGACGCCGTTCTCGATGCCGGAGACCTTGGTCTCGCCGTACTTCAGCTCGCCGGAGCGAATCCAGGCGGAGACCTCCTCGACGAACTTCGGCTGCAGCGCCGCGTGGTCGCTGACCAGCAGGCCCTGGAGGCGCAGGCGCTTGCCGATCACCATGGCGAGGTTGCGGGGCGCCGGGGTCGGCTCGGTGGAGTTGTACATCGAGATCATGCCGCAGATGGCGGCCCGGCCATGGACGTTGAGGGAGCTGATGGCCGCCTCGAGGTGGTCGCCGCCGACGTTGTCGAAGTAGACGTCGATGCCGTCGGGGGCGGCCTCCCTGAGCTGCTTGCCGACGTCGCCGTTCTTGTAGTTGAAGGCGGCGTCGAAGCCGTACTCCTCCACCAGGAGCTTGACCTTCTCGTCGGAACCGGCGGAGCCGATGACCCGGGAGGCGCCCTTGAGCTTGGCGATCTGGCCGACCTCGCTGCCCACCGCACCGGCCGCGCCGGACACGAAGACGGCGTCGCCCTCCTTGAAGGACGCCACCTCCAGCAGGCCCGCGTACGCGGTCAGGCCCGGCATGCCCAGCACGCCGAGGTAGGCGGTGAGCGGGGCCAGCGACGGGTCCACCTTGGCGGCGCGCTTGGCGTCCAGGACCGCGTACTCCCGCCAGCCGAGGCCGTGCAGGACGTGGTCACCGACGGCCACGGAGTCGTCGCGCGAGGCGATGACCTCGCCGACCGCGCCGCCGTCCATCGGCTGGTCGAGCTGGAAGGGCGGGACGTAGGACTTGACGTCGTTCATCCGGCCGCGCATGTACGGGTCGACGGAGAAGTGCTGCGTACGGACGAGGATCTGACCCTCGCCGACCTCGGGCACCGCGACCTCGCGCAGCGCGAAGTCCTCCGGAGTGGGCCAGCCGTGGGGGCGGGCGACGAGGTGCCATTCGCGGCTGGTCGTGGGCAGTGCGGACATAAGCGCGATCCTCCTAAATGCTTCAGGTGCTGAAACAACCATGCGCCTCGATATTTCATGTTGTCAAGTAAATGGGTATCCTCGTGTGCATGACCCCCCGCGCAGACCCCCTGACCGTCGAGGTCGTCGACCTCATCGGCACCGTCGTCTCCCGTTACTACGAGGAGTACGAGCAGGCCGCCACCGAGCACTCCCTCACCGGTGCGCAGGCCAGGGTGC
Source organism: Streptomyces sp. NPDC001219 (assembly GCF_053597915.1). NCBI lineage: Bacteria > Bacillati > Actinomycetota > Actinomycetes > Kitasatosporales > Streptomycetaceae > Streptomyces > Streptomyces sp. NPDC001219. The sequence continues at coordinate 88,575 of NZ_JBSFJF010000002.1, forward strand.
TCAGCCTGCTCTCGCTGGAGCCCCTGCCCATGCGCAAGGTCGCCCAGCGCCTGAAGTGCGAGCCGTCGAACATCACCGGGATCGTGGACCGCCTGGAGTCCCGCGGCCTGGTCGAGCGCCGCCCCGACCCGGCCGACCGCCGCGTCAAGCTCGCCGCCCCCACCGACGAGGGCGCGCGGCTGGCCCAGGCGCTGCGGACGTCCCTGGACTTCGCCCGCGAGCCCCTCGGCCGCCTGACGGTCGCCGAACGGACACTGCTGAAGGAGCTGCTGCAGCGGATGCTGGGCGTCGCCCCGGAGTGAGCCGGAGGGGCACAGGAGCGAGACGGACAGGCACCGGCGAGACCCGGAGGGGCGCCGGCGAGCCGCACCGCGCGGCGCCGCCCACGGCCGCCATGACCGCCCGGGAACCACTCCGGCGCCCCGCCCCGCAACTGCCTGACGCCTAGTCAACTCGCTTACCCATCACCGCATGACGGCAGCGCCGCACCGGATGAAATTCGCTTGCGCTTACGGAGCGGGCATATTGCACTCGGTGACATGACTGTTCGTCACACCCTCCCCCGGAAGGGGACCGCGCCGCGGCTGCGGACCCTGTGGTCGTTCGCTCAGCCGCACAAGGGTGCGCTGGTGGGGGCGCTGCTTCTGGGGCTGGTGGCGTCGGCGCTGGGGCTGGCCACTCCGATGGTCACCAAGTGGGTGCTCGACGCCCTGGGCACCTCGTCGTCGCTGAAGGGGCCGGTGGCGGCGCTGCTGGTCCTGCTCGTGGCCGGCGGAGCCGTCCGGTTCCGGCAGTGGACCCTGCTCGGCACCGTGGGGGAACGCGTGGTGCTGGAGGCCCGCGAGGCGATGGTGCGGCGGTTTCTGCGGGCCACCGTGCCGGCCGTGACGCGGCGCCCGAGCGGTGAGCTCGTCACCCGCGTCACCTCCGACACGGTGCTGCTGCGCGAGGCCGCCACCGGCGCGCTGATCGGGCTGATCAACGGGACGGTCATGCTGCTGGGCACCCTCGTCCTGATGGGTGTGCTCGATCTCGTGCTGCTCGGCACCACCGTGGCGGCGGTCGCGGTGACCGGGGTGCTGTTCGCGGTCCTGATGCCCGGTATCGCCGCGGCGCAGCAGCGCGCCCAGGAGCACCTCGGCCGGCTCGGTGGCGTCCTGGCGGGCACCCTGCGTGCCATCAGAACGGTGAAGGTGAGCCGTGCCGAGGACCGCACGGCCGAGCGCATCCTGGCCGAGGCGCGCTCCTCCGCCGAGTACGGCATCCGCGCCGTCCGCCGCGAGGCGCTGGCCTGGACGATCTCGTTGTCGGGCATCGAGCTGGCGACCATCGCGATCCTGGGGGTGGGCGCCTGGCGGGTCGGCGAGGGGCAGATGGAGGTCTCCAGCCTGATCGCCTTCCTGCTGTACGCGTTCGGGCTCATGGAGCCGGTCACCGAGCTGAGTGCGAACGTCAGCGCGCTGCAGTCGGGCATCGCCGCGGCGGAGCGCATCCGTGAGACCGCCGGTCTGGCGACCGAGAGCACCGCGGAGCCGGCGCCCTCTGCCGGCCCCGCGCCGCAGCGGGAGCACCGGCCCGACGTGCCCGTGCTGGCGCTGAGGCAGGTCACCGCGGCCTACGGCCCCGACGCCGAACCGGCCGTACGGGACATCGACCTGGCCGTCCCCCGGCGCGGGCACACCGCGATCGTCGGCCTGTCGGGAGCCGGCAAGACGACTCTGTTCTCCCTCTTCCTGCGCTTTCTGGAGCCGACGCGGGGCGAACTGCTCCTGGACGGCCGCCCGTACCGCGACCACACCCACGAGGAGCTCCGGGCGCGACTGGCGTACGTGGAGCAGGACACCCCGATCGTGCCGGGGACGCTCCGCGACAACCTGCTGCTCTCCCGCCCCGACGCGTCGGACGGGGAGCTGCGCCGGGTGCTGTGCGACGTCCGGCTGGCCGAGAAGGTCGAGGCGCTCGACGACGGCCTCGACACACCGCTGTCCGACACGACCGTCTCGGGCGGCGAACGCCAGCGCGTCGCCCTGGCGCGGGCCCTGCTCCGCACCCCCGACGTCCTGCTCCTGGACGAGGCGACCGCTCAGCTCGACGGGCTGACCGAGGCCGCCGTCCACGACTGCGTCCGCGCCCGCGCCGCCACGGGTGCGGTGGTCACGATCGCCCACCGGCTGTCGACCGTGATCGACGCGGACTCCATCGTGGTGATGGAGGCGGGCCGCATCCGCGTCCAGGGCGGCCACGAGGAACTGCTGGCGAAGGACGCCCTGTACCGCGAGCTGGTGAAGTCCCTGCGCATCAGCGGGGACACCGCCCCGGCCCCGGAGGCCGTCCCCGCCGCGGCCCGGCCGGCGGCCCCCTGACGGGACCTGTGGTGCCCTGGCGGCACGCGAACCCGCGCCGCCTCCGCTAGGGCGCGGCGGAGGTGCCGGTCGTCTCCGCGCCCGCCGGCGCGACGGAGCCCTCCGGTACCCCCGGCGCCCCGGCGGCGTCCGCTTCCCCGACGGCTCCCGCCGTCCGCACCCCCCGCAGCAGCACCGGCGCCAGGACCGCGGCGCAGGCCATCACGCTCGCGGCGGTCAGTACGGCCGACTGGAAGCCGTCGGTGAAGGCGGAGCGGGCCGCGGTCAGGAGCGCTTCGCCTGCCCGGCCCGGGAGTTCGGCGGCCACCGCGGCGGCGCCGGCCAGTGTTTCCCGGGCCGCGTCGGCCGCGGGTGCGGGGAGGGCGGCGGGCAGGGCGTCGGCCATGCCGGTGCGGTAGACCGCGCCGCCGATGCTGCCCAGGACGGCCATGCCCAGCGCGCCGCCCAGTTCGGTGCCGGACTCCAGCAGGGCCGAGGCGGAGCCGGCGCGCTCGGGCGGGGCGAGGCCGATGGCCAGTTCGTTGCCGAGGGACATCACCATCACCAGGCCCGCGGCGTAGACCGACGAGGCGACCAGGACGAACCACAGGGCGGAGTCCGGTTCCAGCCGGGACAGCCAGACGAAGCCGCCGGCCGCGAGGACGAAGCCCAGGGCGACGACGCGGGCCCGGTCCATGCGCTGGGCGAGGGTGGCGGCCAGTGGTGCCATCCCGCCCACCGCGAGGGTCGGCAGCAGGTTCCACAGCGCCGCCTCCATGGGGCTCATGCCCCGTACGGACTGCAGGTACTGGGTGAAGAAGACCGCGCAGCCGACGACAGCGAACATCGCCAGCAGGTTCATCAGGACCGAGACGCTGAACCCGCGGCGGCGGAACAGCTCCAGGTCGAGCATCGGGTGGCGGGCGGTGCGCTGGCGGTGGACGAAGGCCGCGGCGGCCAGCAGTCCCGCCATGAGGACGAGGACGGGCCGTGGTGCCAGGCCGTCGCGGGCGATCTCCTTGACGCCGTAGACCGTCGGCAGCATCGCGAGCAAGGACAGCAGCGCGCCGGGCAGGTCGAAGCGTCCGGCCGCCGGGTTCCTGAACTCCGGCAGCAGCAGCGGCCCGCAGACCAGCAGCAGCACCATCGCCGGGGTGTTGATCAGGAACACCGAGCCCCACCAGAAGTGCTCCAGCAGCGCCCCGCTGAGCACCGGGCCGACCGCGATGCCGCCCATCATCGCCGACGACCAGATCGCGACGGCCCTGCCGCGCTGCCGGGCGTCATGGAAGAGGTTGCGGATCAGCGCGAGCGTGGACGGCATCAGGGTCGCGCCGCCGATGCCGAGCAACGCCCGTGCGGCGATGAGGGTTTCCGCGCTCTGCGCGTAGGCGGCGACGCCGGAGGCGAGGCCGAAGAGGAGGGCGCCGGACAGCAGCAGCCTGCGGCGGCCGATACGGTCGCCCAGTGCGCCCATGGTGATCAACAGGCCGGCCAGGACGAAGCCGTAGACGTCCAGAATCCACAGCTGCTGGACGCTGCTGGGCTCCAGTTCGGCGGTCAGGAACGGCACCGCGAAGTAGAGCACCGAGACGTCCATCGAGACCAGGAGGCAGGGCAGCAGAAGGACGGCCAGGGCGGTCCACTCCCGGCGGCCGGCCGACGGCCGGGGTGTGTACGGAGTAAACGACATGAGTGACACGGTAAGCAGGGCGCGCTTACGGCGCAAACAGCTGGAGCAGTAAGGGAGTTGGAGGTGCATCACACTAGTGCACTACCGCAACGCCCCGCCCTGGCGAGGTGCGCTGGTACGCTCGCGAGCCTGGTAGAAGCCCCTGGTGCACTAGTACGGAGGTCGTCCCGTGGAGCAGTCGGCAGCCCCGCCGCCCTACCGGCGGATCGTCGAGGAGATCCGGAGCCGCATCGACGCCGGCACGCTCGCACCGGGCGACCGGGTGCCCTCGACCCGGCGGATCACCCGGGAGTGGGGGGTGGCGATGGCGACCGCGACCAAGGTGCTCACCACGCTGCGCCAGGAGGGCGTGGTCCGCGCCGTGCCGGGTGTGGGCACGGTGGTGGCCGCGCCGCAGCCGCAGCGGGCCGCGCGCCCCGGACTCGCGCGCGAGCGGCGGCCGCGGGAGACGGACAGCGGGCTGAGCCGCGAGCGCGTCGTCCGGGCCGGACTCAGGATCGCCGACGCCGAGGGGCTGCGGGCGCTGTCGATGCGCCGGGTCGCCGCCGAGTTCGGGGTGTCCTCGATGGCGCTCTACCGCCATGTGGCCAACAAGGACGCGCTGGTGGTGCTGATGGCGGACGCGGCGTTCCACGACATCGTGCTCCCGGACCCGGCGCCGGACGGCTGGCGGGCGCGGATGGAGGCGGGCGCGCGGCTGCAGTGGCAGCTCTACCGGCGGCATCCGTGGCTGGCGCACTATCTGTCGATCACCCGGCCGCAGCCGATGCCACGGGCGATGGCGCTCATCGAGTGGACCATGGCGCGGGTGGAGGGCGTGGACCCGGTGACGCTGATCCACATGGCCGTGACACTGCTGAACCACGTCCGCGCCACCGCCGCCGGCTTCGAGGACGACCTGGAGGCCGAGCAGGAGACCGGGATGGACCAGAGGCAGTGGATGGCCTCCATGGAGCCGGTGTTCGAGGGCATCGTCACGTCGGGCTCCTATCCCATGTACGGGGGGATCTCGGGGCACGACGAGGACGTGGTGACGCTGACCTCGCTGTTCGAGTTCGGGCTGGCGCGGCTGCTGGACGGGATGGCGGCGCTTGTGGAGGGCAGGGCCCCGGGCTCCGGCGAGGTCAACTGAGTTCCCCGCGCAGCCGGCGGGCCCGTAACACCAGCTCCAGTTCGAAGCGGCGGTCCGGGTCGTCGATCTCCGTGCCCCATAACTCCCGTATCTGGCGCAGCCGGTAGCGCACGGTCTGCGGGTGGACGCCGAGCCGTGCGGCGACCTCGGGGGCGCCGCCGCGGGTCTCCAGCCAGGCGAGCAGGGTCTCCGCGAGGCGGCGGGCATGGGCCGGGCCGCAGCTGTCCAGGGGGGCGAGGCGGCGGCGGGTGAGGTCGCCGATCAGCTCCTCCGGCGGCAGCAGGACCAGCGCCTCGGTGTGCTCGGTGCACTGCAGCAGCTCACCGGCGGGCAGCAGTCCGCGCTCCGTCAGGTCGACCGCGGCCCCGGCCCAGCGCAGCGACTTCGCGGCGTCCAGCAGCGGTACGGCGGGGCCGATCGCGCCCGACCAGCCGGCCGCCGCGCGGGCCAGCAGCTCACGCCGTCCGGGGGCGTCGGGGTCGGGCACCACCATCCGGGGCCGTTCGCTCTCCATGTCGAGCAGGACGTCCGGGGCGACGGCGGGCGCCACCGCCTCCCGGTCCGGTCGCAGCAGCACCGCGACCGCGACCCGCTCGGGCAGCGTCCAGCCGATGCCGGCGGCGCGCTCGGCGAGGGCCGGCGGCACGTCCGCCCCCGCGCCGCGCCGCCGCTTTCCCGGGGCCGTGAACAGCTGCTCCATCAGGCGCCGTTGCCGGCGCAGCCGCTCACCGGCCTGGCGGGCGGCGGCCTCGGCGTAGCCGCGGACGGACTCGGCGACCAGGCCGTCCAGGTACTCGTAGCCGGACTCGGCCAGCTCGTACATCGCGGGCGCCGGGATCGCGACCTGCTGGCCGATCTCGGCGAGCCGCCGCCAGGCCAGCCGGACGCCCAGCCGGTAGACGGCCTGGAGGACGTCCAGGCTGCGGCCCTGGAGGCCCTCGCCACGGCCGAACTCCTGGAAGACCCGCGGGTGGACGTGCGGCCGGTCCGGGCCGGCGGTCAGACGCGCGACGAAGTGCTCCAACGACTGGCGGATTCCCACCAGCGCCCGGGGCTCCCCGAACTCGTCCGGGATCACCGGGAGTTGTGGGTAGGTACGGCGGATCTCGCGGAGGATGTCCTGGGCGAGGGTGGGCACCTCCTCCAGTGCCAGGGCGGCGAACTGCCGTACCTGATAGGGCGGGACCTCCCGCCAGGCCGAGCGGACGGCCGTCACCATGAAGCGGACCTCCTCAGCACGCCCCGTCTCCCCGGCCCCGCCCGCTAGTCACCACCCCGGTCGAAGGTCACCAGCGGAACGTTCGGCTGCTCGGGGGTGGTGTCCAGGGCGGCGACGATGCCGAGCGCGATGCCGGTGGCGAGGGCGGCGGCGGTCAGCACGGTCAGAGCGGCGGCGAGCGTTCGGTGCATGGCGCGGCGAGCCCTTCGTCGAGGCGGAGTCCGTCGGCGGTCTCCGTCGGGGTTGGCGCGGCACCCGGCACGGCCTCCCGGGCCGGTTCGGTGCCGCGTCCCACAGCGCGGCACCACTGGGGTCGTGGTGCCTGCCGAGTGTGGAAGGGCATTGACGCCCTGTCAAGAGTTCCCCTACGTTCCCGGCCCATGGCGCCTCGGGGCGCCGCACGTGCACCAGAGCGTGATTCCCCCACCGCTTCCAGGAGTGCCCGTATGCCCGTATCCGGCAAGTCCGCCCCCTCCCCCGCCGTGGCCACCGCCGCCCCGCCGCTGTCCCTGGCCGTCCTCGGTCTCGGCGTCTTCCTGCTGGTCCTGGCGCCCCTGCTGGCCTGGTACGTCGCGCCACGAGCCAAGGTCACACCGGTCGACGTCGATGTCACCACCGTCTTCACCGGCGAGGGCGGCTACTTCGACACCGCGGCGCTGAAGACCCGTGACCACCGGCGGATCACGATCACCCGGCACGTCCTGGGCGATGTCGCGGCGAGCGAGAGGAGCGGGCGGGCGGTGTGGGACGTCTCCACCACCGTCGACACCCCGCAGACGCTGGCCCTGAAGGACCCGCGGCGGGCGTTCCAGTGGACCACCGAGCGCTGGGTCACCGACCGGCGCAGCAACGCGCCGGTGCACTGCTGCGCGGAGGCCCCGACCCGGTTCGACGGCGACGCCTACCTCAAGTTCCCCTTCGATGTGCAGAAGAGGGGCTACCGCTGGTGGGACAACACCCTGGGTGCCGCGGTCCCGCTCCGCTTCGCCGGTACGCGGGAGGTCAGGGGCTACCCGGGCTACCGCTTCACCGGGACGGTGCCGGCCACCAGGACCGGCAGCCGGCAGGTGCCCGGCCGGCTGGTCGGACGGCCGCGGCAGGGCCAGATCCAGGCCGAGGAGTGGTACGCCAACTCCGGTATCGAGCTGGTCGTCGAGCCGCGCACCGGCCGGATCATGAACGCGGTGCTCTCGCCGGTCAAGACGCTGCGGGCCCCCGGCTCCCGGCGCACCGCGGTGACGCTGCTGCGCGGTGAGCGGCTGGAGTTCACGCCCGCGACGCAGCGGGCGCAGGTGCGGCTGGCGAAGGCGGACAGCGACAGGCTGGTGCTGGTGGGCCGGACGCTGCCGGTCACGGCCGCGGCGGCGGGCGCCGTGCTCGTGCCGGCGGGGGTGGTGTGGGTGGTGCGCGGCAGGCGGACACCGGACGGGTCCTGAGCGAAGTGATGAACCGTCAGTCGAATTCGGGGCCGTTTTTGTCACGCCGGTGAGTAGCCGCGGCGAACGCGGCGGGCGAACACTGTCCACCCCACAACGCAGCCGGCCGGCGCACGTCCGCCGCACCGCACCCCGTCACCGCACCCCGGGCGCCGGGCGGACCGCCGCCCGGCGCGACCGCACCACCGCATGCTGCCGCACGGCCCGCACGACTCAGTACGCAGTACGTCCCCCACCGCCGGTACCGCACCCTGAGACGAGTTGGATCGGACATGCCCCAGCACGTACAGCCGTCCCCGCCTCCCGCAGTGCCCGCCGCCGGCCCCGCGGCGTCCGGGCCGCCCGGCTCCGGGCCGCCGCCGCTCCCGCGCCGGATCGTCTTCCTCGCCCGCCGCGATCTGGGCAACCCCGCCGCCGGCGGCTCCGAGCTGCTGGTGCACCGGATCGCCGAGGGGCTCGCCGCCCACGGGCACCAGGTCACCCTGCTGTGCGGCGGGCCGCCGTCCTCCGGGCTCCCGGCTCCTCCCGCGCAGGGCGGGGCGCCCGCCCGCGGCTACCGGGTGCTGTCCGCGGGCGGCGACGCCGGTCACTTCCTGCGCGTGCCTCAGGTGGCGCGCCGGGCCGGCCCCTGCGATCTACTGGTCGAGGTCTGCAACGGCATGCCGTACCTGGCGCCGCTGTGGCACCGCGGCCCGACGCTGTGCCTGGTCAACCACGTCCACACGGATCTGTGGCGGCTGCGCTGCCCGGGGCCCGCCGCCCGGCTCGGCCGCCGCCTGGAGCACTGGGCGCTGGCGGGTGCGCACCGCCGCGGCCTGATGGTGGCGGTCTCCGGCTCCACGGCGTCCGCGCTGCACGGCCTCGGTGTCGACCCGGACCGCATCCGGCTGGTGTACAACGGCGTGGCGGAGCCCGGCCCGCTGGCCCCCAAGGCGCCCGAGCCGCTGTTCCTGGCCATGGGGCGGCTGGTCGAGTACAAGCGCATCGATCTGCTGCTGCGGCTGTGGGAGCGGGTGCGGCCGGTGACCGGCGGGCGGCTGGTGATCGTCGGCGACGGCCCGGAGCGCGCCCGGCTGGCCGCGATGGCCGGCCCCGGCGTCACCTTCACCGGCCATGTCTCCGAGGAACGCAAACACCAACTCCTCTGCTCCGCCTGGCTGTTGCTGCACCCCTCGCTGGTCGAGGGGTGGGGGCTGGTGGTGATGGAGGCCGCCGCCCGCCGCACCCCCGCCGTCGGCTTCGACATCCCGGGCCTGCGGGACTCCGTGGAGGACGGCAGGACGGGGCTGCTGGCGCGCGGCGAGAGCGCGTTCGCCGCGCACTGGTGCGCCCTCGCGCTCAGCGCCCGGCGCCGCGACGCCCTGGGCCGCGCCGCCGAACGGCGCGCCGCCCGCTTCCGGTGGAGCCACACCGTGCAGAGCTTCCGCGCGGTCGCCGCTGAGGCCGTCCTCGACCCGTTGTCCGGGCGGTGACGGACCGGTGCGCGATCCCTCGCTGCGCAGGTCGGCCGCCCTCTTCCGGGCCTTTCTGCGGGAGCGGACCGACCCCGGGCACTGCTACCGGCTGCTCGCCCGGGACGCCGCCGACCAGATCGAACGGTATGTGCCGCTGCGGGGCGCGGTGGTCGCCGATGTCGGCGGCGGCAGCGGCTACTTCACCGCGGAGTTCCGCCGCCGCGGCGCCGCCGGCTGGCTCTTCGAACCCGACGCGGCGGAGCTGACCGCGCACGGCCCGCCCCCCGAGGGCGCCGTGGTCGCCGACGGCTACCTGCTGCCGCTCGCCGACGGCGCCGTCGACATCTGCTTCTCCTCCAACGTCCTGGAGCACGTCGCCGACCCGCAGACCTTCCTCAGCGAGCTGATCCGGGTCACCCGCCCCGGCGGGCTGATCTACGTCGCCTTCACCAACTGGTTCTCCCCCTGGGGCGGCCACGAGACCGCGCCCTGGCACTACCTGGGCGCCGAGCGGGCCCGCGCCCGCTACCTGCGGCGCACCGGCCACCCGGCCAAACACACCCTGGGCGTCAACCTGTTCGCGGTGCACATCGGCCGCACCCTGCGCCAGGTACGGGCCCGGGACGACGTCGCCGTGGTCAGCGCCCGCTCCCGCTACGCGCCGTTCCTCGCCGAGGCCCTCCCCCGCCTCCCGGGCGTCCGGGAGGTCGCCACCTGGAACCTCCTCCTCATCCTCCGGCGGTTGCCATGACCCAGACCCTGAGGCCGTTCCCGTCCCCCGGTTCGCCCGACACCGGGGGACGGCCGGTGCCCGCGCCCGCCCCGCCGCCCGGCCGTCCCCGGCGCAGACGCTGGCTGTTCGCGTTCTGGGCGCTCGCCCTGGCCGGCTTCCTCGCGCCGGCGCCGGGGAAGATGACGTTCGAGACCAAGCTGGGGGTGGCCACCGACCCGTGGCGGTTCCTCGCCGACCTCGGGCAGCTGTGGCACGACCGGGCGGGCTTCGGCGGTATCGCCGACCAGTACATCGGCTACGCCTTCCCCACGCTCCCCTACTACGGCCTGGCCGATCTCGCCCAGGTCCCGGTGTGGCTGGCCGAGCGGCTGTGGATGTCGCTGATCGTCACGGCCGCGTTCTGGGGTGCGCTGCGGCTCGCCGAACGGCTCCGCGTCGGCACCCCGCCGGCCCGCCTCCTGGCCGCCGCCTGCTACGCCCTGTGGCCGACCTTCACCCTCGTCATCGGCTCCACCTCCGCCGCCGCACTGCCCGGCGCGATGCTGCCCTGGGTGCTGCTGCCGCTGACCCACGCGGGGGTCGGTGCGCGCATCGCGGCCACCCGCTCGGCGCTGCTGATCCCCTTCATGGGCGGGGTCAACGCGGCCTCGACGCTGGCCTCGCTGCTGCCCGCCGGCCTGTATCTGCTGTCGCGTACGGGGCCGCGCCGGGCGAGGCTGCTCGCCTGGTGGCTGCCCGGCGTCGTGCTGGCCACCGCCTGGTGGGTGGTGCCGCTGCTGCTGCTCGGCCTGCACGGCGAGAACTTCATGCCGTTCATCGAGCAGGCCGACACCACCACCGGCACCATGTCCGCCACCGAACTGCTGCGCGGCGCCGGCAACTGGGTCGGCTACCTCAACTTCGGCGAACCCTGGCTGCCGGCCGGGTGGACCATGACGGCCCGGCCGTACGCGGTGCTCGGCTCGGCGCTGGCCGCGGCGCTCGGCCTGGCCGGGCTCGCCCGCCGGGATCTGCCCGAGCGGCGCTGGCTGCTGCTGACCGTGCTGGCCGTGGCGCTGATCGCGCTGGCCGGGTACGGCGGTGCGCTGGGCGGGCCGCTGCACGACCTGTGGCAGGACTGGCTCAACGGCTGGCTGCGCCCGTTCCGCAACATCTACAAGTTCACCCCGGGCCTGGCGCTGGCGCTCACCCTGGGCCTGGCGCATCTGCTCGCCATCGCCACCGAACGCCGCGGCACCCGCCGGCTCCCCGCCCGCCGCCGCCTCCCGCTGCTCACCGCGCTCCTCGTGCTGCCCACCCTCGCGCTCCCCTTCCTCACCGGCACCGTCCTCCAGCCCGGCGCCTTCACCGGGCTGCCCTCCTCCTGGCAACGGGCCGCCGCCTGGCTCCAGAAGCACTCCCCGCACAGCCGCGCCCTGGTCGTCCCCGCGACCGCGCACGGCCTCTACACCTGGGGCTCCCCCATCGACGAACCGTTCGACGTGCTCGCCACCTCCCCCTGGGCGCAGCGCGACTTCGTCCCGTTCGGCACCCCGGGCGCCCGCCGCACCCTGGACGCCGTCGAACAGGCCCTGCTCACCGGCGCACAAGTGCCGGGCCTGCGCGACTACTTGGGCCGGGCCGGACTGCACGACGTGGTCGTCCGCAACGACCTCGACCCGGACCAGATCGGCTACGTCCCCCCGCAGACCGTCAAACGCACCCTCCAGGCCTCCGGCTACCGCAAGGCGGCCGCCTTCGGCCCGCTGACCACCGGCGGCCGCATCCCCTCCGGGGCGCCCCTCCAGGTCCAGGGCCTCTACCCGCGCCAGCGCGCCGTCGAGATCTACCGGCCGGCCGACACCCCCGAGCCCGGCCCGGTCACCACCCGGGCCGTCGCGGACACCGCCCAGCTCAGCGGCGGCCCCGAAGCCCTCCTCCAGCTGTCCGCCGACCCCGCGCTGCGCCGCCGCGCCACCGTGCTGACCGGTGACCGCCACCCCGGCCTCGGCACCCCGCCGCTCCAGCTGACCGCCGACGGCCTGCGCCGTGCCGACACCCGCTTCGGGCTGGTCAACAGCAACACCTCGTACACCTACACCGCCGGCGAGCGGAACCACCCCGGCAGCGTCCAGGACCCCGGCCGCCCGCCCCGGCAGATCCTGCCGACCACCGGCCCCGGCCACCAGACCACCGCCGTCCTCCGCGGCGCGTCCTCGGTCACCGCCTCCACCAGCGGCAACTGGCTCTTCCACCTGCCGCAGTACGACCCCGTCAACGCCTTCGACGGCAACCCGGACACCGCCTGGGCGGAAGGCAGCGCCGGGGCCCCCGTCGGCCAGTGGGTGCGGGTCGCGTTCACCCGGCCCGTCACCCTCCCGTCCGCGCTGTCCCTCACCCCGCTGCCCGGCGACGGGCTGCGCGCCGCCCCGACCTCCGTACGGGTGGAGACCGACCACGGCAGCACCACCGGCACCCTGCGCCCCGACGGGACGCCCCAGCGGGTCAAGGCCCCGGCCGGGCGGGCGGCCTGGCTGAAGGTGACGATCCTCGGCTCGCAGACCCCGCGCGCCGGGCTCTCCGGCGCCGGCTTCCGGGAGATCTCCGTACCCGGAGTCCAGGTCACCCGGCTGCTGCAGCTCCCCACCGACGCCGAGCGGTCCGGCGCACCCGCCGAGATCCTCTCGCTGCACCGCGGCAGCGACCCGGGCGGCCTCTCCCCGGTCTCCGCGGAGACCGGACTGCACCGCCAGTTCCGCACCGGCGCCGCCGCCCCGTACCGGATCTCCGGTACGGCGCTGCCCGTACCCGGCCCCGAACTCGACCGCCTCCTGGACCGCATCGCACCCGAACAGCGGGACCGGATCACCGCCACCGCCGACTCCACCGGCTTCGGCTTCGGCCGGTCGCTCAGCCCCCGCAACCTCGTCGACGGCGATCTCACCACCGCCTGGATCGCCGGTGACCGGCCGACCCTGCATCTGCGCTGGCCCGGCCGGAAGAAGATCGACCAGATCGTGCTGGCCGCGGCCGGCGGCCTCGCCACCCGGCCGGAACAGATCCTCGTCAACTCGCCGGACGGGGCGGCCACCGCGGGCGTCGACGAGAACGGCCAGGCCCGCTTCGACCCGATCACCACCGACCGCCTCGACATCACGATCAGCAAGGTCACACCGCTGACCCTGCACAACCCGGTCGCCGGCCAGGCACTCCAGCTCCCGGTCGGACTCAGCGAGATCCACCTCCCCGCACTCGACGGCTACCGCACCCCGCGGCCCGCCGCCGGCGCCCGCTTCTCGGTCGACTGCGGCCAGGGCCCGATGCTCGCCGTCGACGGCGTACTGCACACCACCAAGGCCTCCGGCTACGTCCGCGACCTCGCCGAACGCCGCCCGGTCACGGTCCGCCCGTGCGCCGGCCCGGCCCGCGACGGAAGCCTGCACCTCCCCGCCGGACGCCACCGGGTGGAGGCGGGCGACCAGGGACCGCTGGCACTGACCGAGGTGACACTGCGACGGGGAGACGCGCGGGCCGTTGGCGACGGGGCGGAGGGAGAGCCCGCGACGGCCGCGGAGCGGAAGGGCTCCCCTTCGGAGCGGGGAGCTGCCGCCCCGGAGCGAAAGGTCACCGTGAAGGACTGGGCGGGCGACCGCCGCAGTATGACGGTCGGCGCGGGCCGGGCCGTCTACCTCCAGCTGCACGAGAACGCCAACGACGGCTGGCAGGCCACCCTCGACGGCCGCCCGCTCACCCCGCTCCGGGTGGACGGCTGGCAGCAGGCCTTCCTCGTCCCGGCCGGTTCCGGCGGGACCGTCACCCTCTCCTACGACCCGGCCGTCACCTACGAACTGGGCCTGGCCGGCGGCGCCCTCGGGCTCGCGCTCCTGCTCGTCTCCGCCCTCGTCCGCCGCACCCCCCGCACCCCGCAGCGCGCACCGGCGCCCCCGCCCGCCCCGTCCTGGGTCCTGGGCGTCCTGGCACTCACCTCGGTACTCGCCCTGGCCTCCGGGCCCTACGCCCTGATCGTGCCGGCCCTGGCCCTGCTGGCCCATTTCCGGCCACACCTCCTGCTCCCCCTGGCCCTGCTGGCGATGGTGACCGCCGGCATCGTCGCGGCCCTGGGCGCGGGCGAACCCCACGCCACCGGCCAGGGCGCCTTCAGCGCCACCGCACAGGCAGCGGCCCTGCTGGCCCTGGCGGCAGCGGTGGTCACGCTGCCGGGCGGGGCACCGCGGGAGCCGGTGCTGCGGGAGGGGGCGGGGCCCGATACGGACGAGGCGGTGGAGGGCTCGTCCGGGGTGTCTGGGGTGTCCGGGGAGTCCGCTGCCTCTGAGCCGTCGGGGTCGTCGGGGTCGTCGGGGCCAGTTGATCCGGCCGGCCCGGGCGAGCCGCCATCGCCACCGCTTCCGCGCCGGGTGCGGGACGGAGGTGGGGGCCGGGACGGGGACGGGAACGGCGGCCCGGTAGCTGTCGGGCGTCCCATCGTGGCCCGGGGACGAACACCGGGCGCCGGGCCGAACTGGGCCGAGCGGAAGGGACCTTGGCCGGGCGGTCCCGTACGACCGGCTGAGCGCGGGGACGTATCGGCGACCGACGGCGGGGAACCCCCGACGGCGGCCCCTGGACCCGTTCCCCCGTTCAGCAGCCCGCCCGTACCGCCGACCGGCAACCCGCCCGTACCGCTCGGCGGCAGCGGGCCCACACCGTCGGGCGGCAGCGGGCCCCTCCCACCGACCGGCAGCGGGCCCACGCCGCCGAGCACCGACACGCGCGTGCCACCGGCCAACCACGGCCCCACACCGCCAAGCGGCAGCAGGGCCACACCGCCGCCCCACAGCGCTCCCGCACGGCCGACCCACAACAGCGGGAAGGACACCACCCGATGACCGCACTGCAACCGGCCGGGCACGAACCGCCTGGCCGACGGGGCGAACCGTCCAAGGGCCAGGCCGAACCGCCCACCGGACGGAGCACCCCACCGGACGGCCGAGGCACCCCGCCCAACGACCGGCACGAACTCCCCAACGGCCGGGGCGAACCCGCCCACAGCCGAGGCGAACCGTCCGACGAGCGCCGAGAACCATCCGACGACCGAGCCGCCCCGACCAACGACGGGCAGCAACCACCCGCCCGCCGCCACGCCCCACCCACCGGTCACGACACACCCCCCAACAACCACCGCACACCCCCCAACGGCCCCGCCGCGCAGTCCCCCGCGCTCTCCCCCGCCCCCTCCCCCTCTCCCCCTTCGGGGGAGGGGGCGGGGGGTGGGTTCGGGGGTGGGGGGGAGCAGAGCCGCGGCATCGTCGTGGCCCGCGTCCCCTTCCCCGTCGTGGACGAGGTCTCCCGGCACTGTCTGGACGAGGGCCATCCGGAGACCGTGCACATCGAGGTGCACCTCCCCGGGCGGGTCGATCCCGCCCGGCTGCGCACCGCGTTCCACCGGGCGCTCGCCCGCCATCCGCGCGTCCTGATGCGCCAGGCGCCGGTCCGCTGGTGGCACCGCCGTTACATCTGGCAGCTGACCGCCGCCCCGGACATGGACCCGGTCGACTTCCCGCCGCCCGGCCCTGACGCGCTGGCCCGCGCCCGGCAGCGCGCGCTCGACGACAGCCCGCCGCTGCACGCCTCGCCCCCCGTACGGCTGGCGGTGATCGAACAGGCGGACGGCGGCACCGTCCTGCTCCTCACCCTGCACCACACCGCGCTGGACGGTCCGGCCTGTCTGCGGGTGCTGGCCACCGCCGCCGAGCTGTACGGCGGCGCCGACAACTCCCCCGCCCCGTCGCCCGTACGCGCCGCCGGTCCCCGTACGGAGCGGCCGCAGGCCGACGACGTGCCGGACGCCGGGCCGCGCTTCTCCCGGCCGGCCCGTATCGCCGCCGCCCCCGGCCACGTCCCCCGCACCGGCCGGCCGGGCAACGGCATGCTCCTGACCGAACTGCCGATTCCGGCCCGGCCGCCGCGCACGCCAGGACGGGTGGCGCCGTACACCGTCAACGACCAACTCCTGGTCGCCACCTGGCTGATGGTGGCCCGCTGGAACCGGCTGCACGCCCCGGGCGGCCCGCACGGCCCGGCCGCCGCCCCCGTCGTCCTCACCATGCCCGTCGACGACCGGCCGCGCGGCGCCGAGATGCCCATCGGCAACGGCACCCGGCTGCTGACGGTCGGCTTCGGCCCGGAGGAGCGCCGGGACGCCGGGCCGCTGACCGCCGATCCGCCCGACCCGGAGGCGGTGGCCCGGCTGCTGCGGCGCACCGCCGCCCGCACCCGCGCCCTCAAGGCCGCACCCCCGGGACGCCAACTCGGCTTCGCCTCAGTGGTGTTGACGGCACCCGTCCTCCCGGTCGGGCTGCGCGGCGCGGTCACCCGTGCGCTGCGCGCCGCCGCCGCGCCCTGGACCTCCACCACCCTCCTGTCCAACATCGGCCGGATTCCCTACCCGCTGGACTTCGGGGAGGCCGGCCGCCCGACCGCGGTGTGGTTCTCCGCCCCGGCCCGGATGCCGCGCGGCCTCACCGTCACCACCGTCTCCGTGGCCGGCCGCATCCAGCTGGCACTGCGCTGGTCCCCGGCCCTCCTGGACGACGCGGCCGGCGCCCGGCTCGGCGCCCTGTTCCGCTCCTCGCTCGCCGCCACCGCCTGGACCGGCGGAGCGGCCCGGTGACCCGGCCCCCCGCCACGCTGCGGGACTTCTACGAGAACCCCGCCGTGCCGGTCGCCTCCGGCGCCGCCCGCAGCCGGCGGCAGGCCCGGCTGCTGGCCCGCGCCCTGGGCCCCGTACGGCCCGGCGCCCCGCCCGCCACCATCCTGGACATCGGCTGCGGCGACGGCTCGGCGGCGGCCACCGCGGCGGAGCTGCTCACCGGTCACCGGCTGGTCGGCGTCGACTGGTCGCAGGACGCCCTGCGCCGCGCCCGGACCCGGCTCCCCTGTGCGGTGCGCGGGGAACTCACCGACGGGGGGCTGCCGTTCGCGTCCGGCTCAGCGGACGCCGTCCTCCTCAGTGAGGTCATCGAGCATCTCGTGGACCCCGACGCCGCCCTGGACGAGCTGCGCCGGGTCCTGCGCCCCGGCGGCCATCTGCTGCTCTCCACCCCCAACCTCGCCGCCTGGTACAACCGCGGGCTGCTGCTCGCCGGGGTCCAGCCCGTCTTCTCGGAGGTGAGCATGCGCCGCATCCACGGCCGGCCGGGCACCCAGGTCGTCGGCCATCTGCGGCTCTACACGGCCCGTGCGCTGCGCGGCTTCCTGGCCGCGTCCGGGTTCGAGGCCGTACGGCTCGCCGGTGCGCCGTACCACGATGTGCCGCGGCCGCTGCGCCCCGTGGACCGTGCCGCCTGCCATGTCCCGTCGCTGGCCTCCATCCTGCTCGCGCACGCCCGCCGGGGAAGGGAGTAACGCGGTGCCGTGGTGGGGCGTGGCGTCCGCGCTGCTCGCCAACGTCCTGTACAGCACCGGCTTCGTGCTGGAGAAGCGCGCGCTGGCCGGACTGCCCGCGCTGAGCACCCGGCAGCCCGTACGGGTCGTCGGCCGGCTGCTGTCCAGCCCGCTGTGGCTGGCCGGTTCGCTCGCCCTGGCCGCCGGGTTCGCCGCCCAGCTCGCCGTGTACCGCACGCTGCCGCTCGCCGCGGCCCAGGGCCTGTTCGTCTCCGGCCTGGTGCTTCTTCTGCTGCTGTCGTCGGTGGTGCTGGGCGAGCGGACCAGCGGCCGGGAGCGGCAGGGCATCCTGGCGATCCTGGTGGCACTGGCGCTGGTCGTCGCCTCCCTCCGGGGCGAGGGCGCCGGGGCCGTCGCCCGCACCGCGCCGCCCGCCACCCTGCTGCTGATCGCGGTGCCGTCGCTGGCCGCCGGGCTGCTGCTGTACCGCTCGGCGGAGCGGCGCGCCCGCCGCCGTCACCGGCTGCCGACGGCGGGTGTCCCCTACGGGGTCGCCGTCGGCCTGCTCTACGGGGTCAGCTCGCTGGCCATCAAGGGTGTCTCCGGGCTGCTGACCACCCGGGACATCCCGGCCGTGGCCGGGCGGCTGTTCGGCTCGCCCTACCCGTACCTGCTGCTCGTCACCGGGGCCGCCGGTCTGGTGCTGTCCCAGACCGCGCTGCAACGCTGCCGGGCCTCCGTGATCGTCCCTGTCTGCACCACCGTGACCTGTGTGTTCACCGTCGTCTGCGGCACCGTGGCGTTCGGTGAGCCGCTGCCCGCCGATCCGCTGCGCCGGGCGCTGCGGCTGGGCGGCACCGCGGTCGCCGTGGCGGTCCTGCTCGCGCTGCCCCGCCACGACCCGCCCGCCCCCGCGTCCCCCACCGGAACCCCGGAGTTGCGTGATGACACCCGATGACCCGCTGCTGAAGATCCTCGTCTGCCCGCTCGACAAGGGCCCGCTGTCGCTGCTCGCCCCCGGTGACGCCCTCTACAACCCCCGGCTGCGCCGCCGCTATCCGATCCTCGACGGCATCCCCCAGCTGCTGCCCTCCTCCGGCGAACCGCTCACCGACGCCGAGCACACCCGCGCGCTCGGCCGGCTCGCCGACCGCGAGCCGGGGTCGTGACGCTGGCCGCGCGGCTGGGGCCCCGGCTGCCGGCCCGGCTGGTGTCGGCGCTGGCGGCCGGGCTCTATCCGCGGTTCGAGCCGGAGCTGCGGCGGCTCGCCGACTTCTGCCCGCCCGGCGGCACGGCCGTCGACGTCGGCGGGTGGTACGGCCCGTGGACCCGGCGGCTGGCCCGGCGCGCCGACCGGGTCGTCACCCTCGAACCGGTGCCGCACCTGGCGCGTCTGCTCGCCTCGGTCACTCCCCCGCATGTCGAGGTGGTGTCCGCCGCGGCCACCGACCACACCGGGTGCGCCACCCTCTGGCTGCCCGCGGACGGCCGCGGCGACCGCGGGGTCTCCTCGCTCGTACGCCGTGAGCTGCACACCGCCGCCCTGGAGGTGCCCTGTCTCCCGCTGGACGCGCTGCGGCTGGCGTCCGTCACCCTCATCAAGATCGACGCGGAGGGTGCGGAGCTGTCGGTGCTGCGCGGCGCCGCCGACACCGTCGAGCACCAACTCCCGGCGCTGTTCGTCGAGTTGGAGACCCGCATCCAACCGCTCGGGCCCGTGCTGGACTGGACGGCCGCCCGTGGCTACCGCGGCTGGGTCCTGCCGCACGACCGCTGGCTGCCGCTGGACGCCTTCGACCTGCCCGGCCACCAGTCCCGCACCTGCCATGTCGCCGAGCACGGGCTGCTGCGCCGCTCCCTCGCCCCGCACCGCCGCTACGTCAACTCCGTACTCTTCCTGCCGGACGGCGAGCGACCCGGCCGCCCCGCGGCCCGCGCCGTCCCCCACCATGTCCCTCATGGACCCGACCACGGACACTGACCCGCCCGCCGGTCCGCCCGGACCGGTCGCCTTCCAGCTCGTCCTGCTGCGCAGGATGGCCGACCACCACCCCGGGCTGGTCGAGGACGCGCTGCGCACCCTGGGTGTCTCCCGCGCCACGATGCGCGAGGCCAACCGCCGCTGGCAGGCGCGGATGCACGCCCCGCGCGCGCCCGGCGGCCTCCGGCCGTATCGTGCGCTGCTCGGCACCCCGGAGAGCGTGACCGCCCGCCGGATCGGCGATCTGCGCTGCGAGGCCCTGACCTGGCCGGTCCCGCTCTGGCCCGGCCTGAGGTTCGAGGTCCTCACCGGCGGCCGGGGCGCCGTCTGGAACGCCTGGCTCGTCCGGGCGCCCGGCGCCACCGGCCCCGACCTGCGCACCACCGCGGATCTGACGCCCTGGTCGTGCACCGTCGACGAGGTCGCCCGCGCCTTCGCCCCGGCCCGCCCCATGGAGGGCAGTGCCCCCACCCGCTGGCGGCTGGCCTGCACCGCGCCCGGCCCCGACGGCACCCCGCGGGAGATCGTCCCCGAGTTCACCTGGGGGCTGTACCAGCGGCTGACCGGCTGAGGGGCCGCCGCACCGGCTTCTCCCCGCCGCGTCACCCCTTCGCCGCAACCGCCCCGCCCCCGTCCCCCGGGCGGACCTGTCCAGCGGGCGGCGCCCCGCGCGCGACCGGAGGATGGCGCTCGAGCGGTCCCTGCGAACCGGCCGCGCGAGCGCTTCGTCCACACCGGCCCATCGGGGAGGAATCACCCATGACCATCAGCCTCGCCCAATTGCGGCGCTGTTCGGCCGCCATCGACATCGGCGCGGCCCGGACCAGGGTGTATGTGAAGAACCATGGGCTGGTCGTCGACGAACCGACCGTGGCCGCCATCAACACCCGCAGCGGAGCGCTGCTGGCCGTCGGCGCCCAGGCCGAGGTGATGGACGGCCGCACCCCCGACTACATCCGCGTGGTGCGCCCGGTCTCCAACGGCACCATCGTCGACATCGACATGGCGCAGCGGCTGCTGCGGACCCTGGTCGGCGACAAGCTGCGCCGGACCTGGCGGCGGCGCCCCTCGATGCGGGCCGCGATCTGTCTCCCCTACGGCAGTGAGCCGCTGGCCCAGCGGGCCGCCGTGGAGACGCTCACCGGGCTCGGGGCGCGGCGGGTGGAGCTGGTCGACACCCTGGTCTCCGCCGCGGTGGGGTCGGGGCTTCCGGTGGAGCAGCCCGAGGCGACCATGATCGTGGTGTGCGGCGCCGGAACCACGCAGGTCGCGGTGCTCTCGCTCGGTTCGATCGTGTCGGCGGAGACCGTACCGGTGGGTGGCAACGCCATCGACCACGCGGTCGTCCAGCATCTGCGGCTGCACCACGAACTGATGCTGGCGGGGCAGGCGGTACGCCCGCTGCAGCTGATCCTCTCCGGTGGCGACGGGCTCACCCCCGGCTCCACCGAGGTGCACGGCCGGGACGTGGTCAGCGGGATGGCGCGCTCCGTGCATGTCGACACCGAGCGGGTGCGGGACGCCATCACCACCCCGCTGACCTCGATCCTCGACGGCATCGGGGCGGTGCTGCGGCGCTGCCCGCCGGATCTGGTGGCCGACCTCGGGGAGCGCGGCATCGTGCTCGCGGGCGGCAGCGCCCTGATCCCCGGCCTGGAGCCGATGATCCATCAGGCCACGAACATGCCGGTGCACACCGCGGACCACCCCGACACCTGTGCCGTCATGGGCCTCGGCGCCATGATCGAGGGCAAGGTGCAGCCCCTGCACCTCGACCCGATGGACCCGTAGCCGTAGCCGGCCGGCGGCCCTGAGGGCCACGGTCTCCGGGCACACGGCCCGGCGCTCACGGCCCCGGGCCCGCCGGCGCCGGCGTCACAGGCTCCGGGCGTTCCAGGCGACCACCGCGGGCCGGTCGTGCTCGGTTCCCAGAATGCCGACCGTCGCGGTCTCGAAGGTGAAGAGGCCTCCGGCGGCGGGCGGCAGCCCGAGCCTGCGGGCGGCCAGCACCCGCAGGAAGTGCGCATGCGCCACCAGCGCCACATCGCCCTCGTCGGCGGCGAGCTGTGGCGCGAGCCGCGCCAGTACCCGGTCGGCGCGCGCCCCGACCTGCTCGGGCGACTCCCCCGGATGTTCCGCCGGCCCCTCGGCGACGCCGTCGGAGAACAGATACCAGCCGGGCCGGCTGCGGTGGATCTCGGCGGTGGCGATGCCCTCATAGCCGCCGTAGTCCCATTCCCGCAGGTCGGCGTCGATCTGCGGGCGGGCGAGGCCCGCCAGCTCGGCGGTGCGCAGCGCCCGCTCCATCGGGCTGGCGTACACCTGCCCGATCTTCCGGTCCGACAGCAGCGGCCGCAGTGCGCGGGCCTGCTCCTCACCGGTGGCGGTCAGGGGCAGGTCGGTCCAGCTGGTGTGCCGGCCGTCCCTGCTCCACTCGGTCTCGCCGTGCCGGACCAGAAGGAGGTCGCTCACGAGCCCTGCGCCTGCTGCCCCTGCCCGGCCTCGGCCTGCTCGGCCTGCTGGGCCTCGGCGACCGAGGCGCGGACCTCGTCCATGTCCAGGGCACGGGCCTGGCCGATGACGTCCTCCAGGGCCTCCGCGGGGAGCGCGCCGGGCTGCGCGAAGACCGCGATGTTCTCCCGGACGATCATCACGGTCGGGATGGACTGGATCTGGAGGGCCTGCGCCAGCTCGGGCTGCGCCTCCGTGTCGACCTTGGCGAAGACCAGGTCTTCGTGCGTCTCGGAGGACTTCTCGAAGACCGGGCCGAACTGCTTGCACGGCCCGCACCACTCGGCCCAGAAGTCGATCAGGACGAAGTCGTTGGCGGAGACGATTTCGTCGAAGTTTTCCTTGGTGAGCTCGATGGTGCTCATGCCTGTTTCCCTGCTTCCGGTCTGTCGACGCTTGTCAGTCGGTCTCCGGCTGCGGCAACGGGATCACCCCGTGAGGTATTCCGCAGGCCGGACCGTCCCGCACCCCTGCCCACCGATCGCGTTCCTAGACATACGGATCTGCGTGGCAAACCACACTCCACCCGGCCGGCCGACGCGGCGGCCGCACACCGCGCCCCGGCCCCGCCCCGCACGCTCTCTGCCCGGCTCGTCCGGGCCGTCTCAGGCGCTTCCTGCCCCTTCGCTTCCTAGCCCTTCGCCTTGCCGTAGTCCTTCGCCATCCCGCCCGCGAAGTCGTACACGATGCACTGCTCGTCCCCGACCACCCAGGCGTCGTGACCGGGCGGGCAGACGAAGACGTCGCCGGGCCCGACCTCGGACTCCGCGCCGTCGTTCATCCTGATCCGCATCCGGCCCTGCACCACGAAGCAGTTGTGGTGGACCTCGCAGCTGTCCGTCCCGGCGAGCGGGCGTACCGACTCCGACCAGCGCCAGCCGGGCTCGAAGGTGGCCACGGCGAAGTCCAGTCCGGTGAGGTGCAGGGCTTCGAGGTGACCCCGGGGAAAGTCGCGCCGTTCATCCGGCTTGTCGACCGTCTTGACTTCCATCATGAGGGCTTCCTCCATCCACCCCCCTCGGCATCCAGGCGAACCCCCCGGCCCTTCCATGGTGCGCCGGTCCGGCACCCCCGGCATCCGCGGGCGCCCCGCCCGCGGCGCGGATGTTCCCCAGCGTTCAGCGGCCGGATGTCGCCGGGGCAGCGCCGTGGCACGCGGTCGCCGCACCCGGCGGTTAGCATCCCGACAAGACCGCCAAGAACGGAGCAAACTTCTGTGCGTCATCTGCGCGTAGGCGTCGCCATCTTGACCATGGGGAACCGTCCCGCCGAGCTGCGGGCGCTGCTGGACTCGGTCGCCAAGCAGGACCTCCAGCCCGCTCACCTCGTGGTCATCGGAAACGGCTCCCCGCTGCCCCCGCTGCCGCACGGCGCCCTCGGCGTCGAGCTGAGTGAGAACCTGGGGGTCTCGGGTGGCCGCAACGTCGCCCTCGACGAGCTGCGCAAGCTCGGGGACCTCGACGTGGTGGTCGCCCTGGACGACGACGGTCTGCTGACCGCCCCGGACGTCTTCAGTCGGCTGGCGGAACTGTACGCCGACGAACCGGAGTTGGGGATCGTGAGCTTCCGCATCGCCGACGAGCGGGGCCGCACCCAGCGCCGCCACGTCCCCCGGCTGCGGGCCGGCGACCCGGCGCGCGGCGGACTGGTCACCACCTTCCTCGGCGGCGGGCACGCGCTGTCCGTACCGATGCTGGACCGGATCGGCGGCTGGCCCGACGACTTCTTCTACGCCCACGAGGAGACCGACCTCGCCTGGCGCGCCCTGGACGACGGCTGGCACATCCGCTACGCCCCGGAGCTGGTGCTCCAGCACCCCTACACCTCACCGACCCGGCACGCGGTCTACCACCGCATGGTCGCCAGAAACCGCGTCTGGCTGGCCCGGCGGCACCTCCCCGCCGTCCTGGTGCCGCTCTACCTGGGCGTATGGGCCGCGCTGACCGCCGTCCGCAGCCCTTCGGCGGCGGGCCTGCGCGCCTGGGCCGCCGGTTTCGCCGAGGGGGTACGGACCCCGTGCGGCCGACGCCGTCCGCTGCGCTGGCGCACGGTGTGGCGGATGACGAGACTGGGCCGCCCGCCGGTCATCTGAGGCGCGCCCCTCGATGGCGCCGGCTCAGCCCTGCTCGTGCCGCAGCTGGGGGTCCGTCACCCCGCCCGGACAGGCGAGCCCCTCGACGTCCCACCCGGCCAGCCCGGCACCGGCCCGGTAGGCACTCCCGTAGAACGCGAGCACGGCCGCACGGGGGTCCGCCTCGGCGCGCGCGTCGTCGTACCGCAGCACGGCCAGGTGGCTGCCGCCGCGCTCCGCCCAGCGCGCCTCCTCCGGCCACAGCGGCTCTTTGTCCAGGTCAGCGGGCTCCGGCGCGGTGTAGGAGTAGAACGCGGGCTCGGGGAAACCCTCGTCCCCGAACCAGAAACCGAAGCTGACCACCTCCCGGGAGTACGCCTCCCGGGTCACCGGGTCCGTCTGCCGGGGCTGGTCCACGCGGCGCCCGGAGAACCGGGTGTGGGCGATGTCGAAGGTGTGCCAGAAGTGGTGGACCGGGCTGACCTTCCCCTCATAGCCCGCGGCGAACTCCTCCAGCACCGCCGCCACCTGGCTGAGCACCCGCCAGTAGCGGTGGGCGTGCCCGGGATCGTAGACCGCGTGCTCGGTGTCCTCGGCGAACGGCCGCCCGGCGTCGGGCAGATCGAACGGCCTGGGAACGGCGAGCCGCACTCGGATACCCAGCCCGGCCAGCACCTCCATCAGGGTGTCGTGGAAGGCCGCCACGGACCGCCCGGCGAGCGGAAACGAGACCGTCCGGCCGTCCAGCACCGCCACGACCAGCTGATGCCCGACGAAGTCGAAGTCGATCGTGAAGAGCGGATTGCCGTCGACCTGCCCCATCGGCCGCGTGGTGATGCCGCGCCCGGTGAGATGGAAGGGCACGTTCCACCAGTGGTTGCGCCGCGGCCCGGCGGCCAGCCGCACCTTCCCCACCACCTGCGCGAAACGATGAACCGTCTCTTTGGTGTCCCGCCACTCCGCATACGGGATCGCCGGAAACAGCTCCATCGTCCACACCCTGCCCTTCGCGCCCCACCCTCCCGACGGCCACCGGCCCTGAACGACCATGATGACCACGCCGAAAGACATCCGGCACGTCGACCCGAAGCACACCCCACACCCCGGCCCACCCTTTTGGCCGCCCTCTTATGGGCGCCCCTTACGGCCCGACCCCCACGGGCCGCCCCCTGCTGGCCGGCCTGTGACGCCGGCCTACTGCCCCACCCGTCCGTCGACACACTCCCGCAACAGATCGGCATGCCCGCAGTGCCGGGCGTACTCCTCGATCCGGTGCACCATCAGCTCCCGGACGGCGATCCCTTCCTTCCCCACCCGCGCACCCAGGTCCGGATGCCCGGCCAGCGCCGCGTCGGTAGCGGCCTGCTCCCGCTCCAGATCGGCGTACGCGGCCTCGACCACGGCCTGCTCGGCGACCGCCCCGTCGAAGTCCGCGTCCTTCACGCCGTACAGCTTCGGCACCGGGTCACCGTCACAGATCCAGTTCCGCCAGTCCCGTTCCGCCTCGGCGAGGTGCCGCACCAGTCCGAGCAGCGACATCGTCGACGGCGGCACCGACCGACGGGCCAGCTGCTCCGCGTCCAGCCCCTCACACTTCATCCGCAGCGTCATGCGATAGCTCGCCAAGAACTCCAGGAGCGTCGCGACCTCACCCTCCGGCCCGGGCCCCTGACTGTCACGGGGATCATCGTCCGGATCGGTCCACATATCGGGGTAGACAGTCGCCTGCGTCCATCGCGCTGGTTGGTCACTCATACCCGGCATGCTCCTCGCCACCGGACCGTGACCGCCACTGGGTTTCCCGCCCACCACCATCCGACGCCGCGCCAGGACAAGCGCCATGCCGGCAAAGCGACTTGAGCGAAGGGGCTCCGAGTCAGTCGTCGCCACGGTCCGCTCGCCAGAGCCCGGCCACCGACTGGGCGTAGGCGATGCGGTGGTCGAGGTGTTTGCCGTAGACGCGGTATCGGTGGGTGTGCGGGACGCCTCCTCAGGCTGCGCAGCAAAGCGGAAGGGCCGAGGACGGCACATATGGCTCGGCATGAGCGAAGGCGAGCGACGTACTTCGGCAGCTCTCCCACCTGTCCCGCAAAGGCACGGACAGCCTCGCCCTCCCACACTCCGGCCCCCTGCCGAGGCGGTACAGGACGGAGCGAGCGGAGCGCCCAAGCTCTGCCGAAGGAGTCACGCAGGACGTCTTCGACCGAACCTCGCTCACAGTTCGTCAGAGTGTAGTTAGTGAGCCATAAGCGCAGGCCACAGGGCTCGGGACCCCGATCCGGAGGGTGTCGCGGGAGATGCCGCAGTAGGGGCGGACGGCCAGGCCGCCACGTGATCCCCCGTGATTCCCTTGAGGTGCGGATGAGCCCGCCGCGCGCAGCGCGGTGACGGAACCCCGGCAGGCTTCGTGGCGGCTCTCCGGCGCCTTGGGCAGAGTCCCCTGAGAAACCGCGTCGACGTCGAGCGGCAGATCCGAGGGCAGGCCGTAGATGTCGCAGCGGCCGTCCACCGGGAGGCCGCAGTTCCTCTCCGGCAATCAGGGCTGGGAGTCCTGCGGGGCAAGGGTTTGACGGTCAGCACCCCCGGCGGGAGTGCTCCGCTTCGGCCTTGCCCGGCCCGTCGGGCTGCGCCGGCAGGCGATCTTCACCGCCTCGTCAGCGGGCCCGGTAGCCCCCGAGCGAGTGACGGCGCGTTCCCAAGTCCCCCGAGTCTGCGGGGATACAGCCCCGGACCTCTGTGCGGTCCGACGGCCCCTGGGTGTCCACTGTGCGTCCACTGGATCTTGGTCCGAACGGCTGAACGGGGGCCACCGCGCTCTGGCGGTGACCCCCGTTCTGACGTTTCCCCAGGTAGAAAGGGGCTTCGCCCTGGGTGCTGCGGTGGGGCGGGTGGGACTCGAACCCACGGCCGACGGATTATGAGTCCGCTGCTCTAACCGGCTGAGCTACCGCCCCCCACGGCGCGTCGCGCACATTTGTGCGCGCCGTCTGCCGCAGCATAGCCGCTCATACGATCTGCTGCCCGTGAGGGCTGCCGTCGGGCGACCACGCACGCCCAAGAGGACTTCGATCACGGGCCGTTCGGTTCCATGGCACAAGAAAAAGGACCCCGTGCGGGGTCCTCTTCTCTCTGCTCCCCCGACTGGACTCGAACCAGTAACCCTCCGGTTAACAGCCGAATGCTCTGCCAATTGAGCTACAGGGGACCGAGCTCCCCCGACTGGACTCGAACCAGTAACCTGCCGGTTAACAGCCGGCTGCTCTGCCAATTGAGCTACAGGGGATTGCTCTGTGTGCCTCGAATGCGTCGCTGTCCGGTCTTCCGGACGGCGCGCGCTCGCTGCGACACATACATTAGCGCAAGCAGGGGGGTGCTCCGCCAATCGGTATCGCCTCAGGTCACCTCGGGTGATCTGCGGCCCCGGAGGGTAGGCGCGCGGCACAGCCCGCACTCCGGTGCTTCCGGCACCGGACGGGACCGACGAGAGGAAGGGTGGAGCAATGCGCTACCGGCTCACGTTCATCGCGGGACTGGCCACCGGGTACGTGCTCGGCGCACGGGCCGGCCGGGAACGGTACGAGCAGCTCCGCAAGGCCGCCCAGCGGATCTCGCAGAATCCCGCGGTCCGGAACACCGCCGAGTCGGCCGCGCTGACCGGGCGCGAGGCCGCGTCGAAGGCCTTCGGGACGGTGTCGGCCAAGGTCGGGGACCGGCTGCCGGCGTCCGTTGCCGACCGGGTCCGCTCGCTGCGGGAGCCGCGCGGCTTCGACGAGGACGACTGGGGCACGACTAACACCTGACCGGCCCTCCCGGGCAAACCCTGACTCACTCCCTATGCGTCGTATGGGGCATCATCTGAGGCCATGGGGATAGTCGCCGGATTGGACAGTTCGTCCGAGAGCACGCGCATCGTCGTCTGCGATGCGGACACGGGTGCCGTGATCAGGCGCGGGTATGCGCCGCACCCCGTCGAGAAGGGGCACGAGGTCGATCCACAGGCGTGGCTGATCTCACTCGGTGAGGCCGCGGGCAGTGGGCTGCTCGAAGGGGTGCAGGCGATCGGGGTCGCCGCGCAGCCGCACGGGCTGCTGCCGCTGGACGTCGAGGGCAATCTCGTGCGGCCCGCGCTGGTCGGCAACGACAGGCGGGCGCAGAGCGCGGCGGCGGACCTGATCGACTCGCTCGGCGGGCGTACCGCGTGGGCGCAGGCCGTCGGGGCGGTGCCGCAGGCGACCCATGCGGTGACGAAGCTGCGCTGGCTGGCGCGTACGGAGCCGGCGAACGCGGCCCGGATCGCGGAGGTCATGCAGCCGCACGACTGGCTGGCGTGGCAGCTGCTGGGGCGGCCGGCCCGGCGGACGACGGACCGGGGCGGGGCCTCGGCGACAGGTTTCTGGTCGGCGGCGACCGGGGCGTACCGGCCGGACCTGGTGGAGCTGGCGCTGGGCCATCAGGTGCGGCTGCCGGAGCTGCTGAGCCCGTCGGGGACGGCGGGGTTCACCCCGGAGGGGCTGCTGATCTCCGCCGGTACGGGCGAGACGATGGCCGCCGCCTTCGGGCTCGGCGTCGGGGAGGGCGACGCGGTGGTGTCGCTGGGCGCCTCGGGGTCGGTGTTCGGGATTCACCACGAGGCGCTGGTGGACCCGAGCGGCACGATCACCTCGTTCGCGGACGCCACCGGCAGGCATCTGCCGGTGGTGCACACCAGCAACGCGGTCCGGGTGCTGCGCGGCGCCGCGGAGATGCTGGGGACGGATCTGGAGGGCCTGTCCGAGCTGGCGATGAACTCGTCGCCCGGTGCGTACGGGATGGTGCTGCTGCCGTATCTGGAGGGCGAGAAGACGCCCCATCTGCCGCACACCGCCGGGTCGTTGCACGGGATGCGGCGGGACAGCATGAAGCCGGAGCATCTGGCGCGGGCGGCCGTGGAGGGCATGCTCTGCGGGCTGGCGGACGCGCTGGACGTGCTGCGGGGGCGGGGCATGGCGGTGCGCCGGGTGTTCCTGCTGGGCGCGGCGGCGGAGCTGTTCGCGGTGCAGGCGGTGGCGCCGGCGCTGTTCGGGGTGCCGGTCGTGGTGCCGCAGCCGGCGGAGTACGCGGCGCTGGGCGCGGCCCGGCAGGCGGCCTGGGCGTGGGGGGTGGCGCACGGCACCCTGACGCCGGCCGGCGGCGCGGAGTCCGGGCCGGGCGGCGGGCCCGCCTGGATCGATCCCCCGCAGTGGCCGGCCGCCACGAGCCAGGTCTTCGAACCGGGTGACGAGCTGGCGGTGGGCCAGGCCGTGCGCCAGCAGTACACGGCGGTGCGCGACGAGGCCTATCCGGGGGCGTTCCAGCGGGAGGCGTGACGTACCGGCGGCGCCGGTTCCGGGCCCGGCGGTCTCAGTCGAGATAGCCGCGGAGCTGGTCGGCGAAGGCGTGGTCGCGGAGCTTGTTGAGGGTCTTGGACTCGATCTGCCGTATCCGTTCGCGGGTGACGCCGAAGATCCGGCCGATCTCCTCCAGCGTGCGGGGGCGGCCGTCGGCGAGGCCGTAGCGGAGCTGGACGACCTTGCGTTCGCGTTCGCCGAGCGTGGACAGCACCGCGTCGAGGTGCTCGCGGAGCAGCAGGAACGCGGCGGACTCGACGGGTGAGGCGGCGTCGCCGTCCTCGATGAGGTCGCCGAGGGAGACGTCCTCCTCCTCGCCGACGGGGGCGTGCAGCGAGACCGGTTCCTGGGCCAGCCGCAGCACCTCGCTGACGCGTTCCCCGGTCAGGTCGAGATGGGCGGCGACCTCCTCGGGCGTCGGCTCGTAGCCGCGCTCCTGGAGCATGCGGCGCTGGACCCGCACCACGCGGTTGATCAGCTCCACGACGTGGACCGGGACGCGGATGGTCCTGGCCTGGTCGGCGAGGGCGCGGGACATCGCCTGGCGAATCCACCAGGTGGCGTAGGTGGAGAACTTGTAGCCGCGGGCGTAGTCGAACTTCTCGACGGCGCGGATCAGTCCGAGGTTCCCCTCCTGGACGAGGTCGAGCATGGTCAGCCCGCGGCCGACGTACCGCTTGGCGACGGAGACCACCAAACGCAGGTTGGCCTCGATCAGGCGGCGCTTGGCGATCCGGCCCAGGACCACCAACCTGTCGAGGTCGAAGGCGAGTTGGGAGGAGATGTCGGGGGCGTGGGTGAGCTTCTCCTCGGCGAAGAGACCGGCTTCGACGCGGCGCGCGAGCTCGACTTCCTCGGCGGCGGTGAGCAGCGGAATCCGGCCGATCTCGCGGAGGTACTGGCGGAAGAGGTCGGCGGACGGGCTGCCGGCCTCGGGGCGCGGCGCCGGTTCCGGGTCCGGGTCGGCCTCCGCTTCCGCTTCCGGCTCCACTTCCGGTTCCGCTTCCGGGGTGATCTCCTCGACGATCATCTCGGCGGCGGGGGGCTCGGCCTGCTGCGGGACGGCGAGCGGCTCCGCGGGCGGCTCGGTATCCGGTTCCGTGGCGGTCGGCGCGTCGGCGAGGGTCTGGGTCTGCACGGGGGCGACCTCCAGGGTGATCGCTGCTGAAGCGGCAGATACGCCGGGCACGGGCGCGGCCGAACCGCCGTCCGTCCCGTACGTCAGGAGTGGTTCCGCGGGGGATTCCGGTGCGGTTCGACCGGACCCGCCGCGCACCGGGGACTCAGGCACCGCTCCTCAGTGTGGAGTACGACACAGTCCCGCCACGAGGGGCGTGCGAGCACTTTTTGAGTCCGGTCCGTGACCGGACGGCTACCGCGGGGAGTGCCCGGGGGTGTTAGGGCGCCCTACAGGGCCGCGTATCCGCGTTCGCGGAGGGACTGGCCGTACTGCTGGAGGACCCAGAGTTCGTTCTGTACGGCGGCGAGGTGTTCGGGGTCGGCGCGGGGGCCGAGGCGCTGGAGGGTGCCGCGGATCTCGGTGACGCGGTGGTTGACGGCGGCGAGGCGGACGGCGACCAACTGGACGCCGGCGTAGGCCTCGTCGGGGTCGCGGCGGGTGTGCAGTGGCTCGACGGCGAGTTCGGTGACCATGGCGCGGACGGTGTCGTCGGGGGCGGCCTCCCGTACCCGGGGGACGTACGCGCTGTCGTTGGCGCCGGCCGAGGCACCGCCGGCGTCCTCGATGCACTGGCGGACGACGGCGTACGGCGGGGCGGTGAACTCGTCGGCGCCGTACGCGTCGAAGGCCGGGGAGACCAGGTCGGGGCGCTGCAGCGCCAGCTTGAGCAGTTCCCGCTCGACGCGGTGGGCGGGGCTGCGGAGGTTGAGCGCCGGGCCGCGCGGGCCGGGTGCGGGGCGGGTCTGCTCGGCGGCGGGCGGCTGGCCGCGGCGCTGCTGGCGGCCCTGGTCGGGGCCGCCGTCACGGCCGCGCTCCCGGGCCCAGCGGGCGAGCTGGGAGACGCGCTTGACCACGAACTGGGTGTCCAGGATGCCGAGCATGCCGGCGAGCTGGACGGCGGACTCGTGCTGGATGGAGCTGTTCTTGATGTTGGCGACGATGGGGGCGGCCTCGTCGAGGGCTGCGGCGCGGCCGACGGTGGTGTCGAGGTTGTGCCGGGAGACGACATGGCGCAGCGCGAACTCGAAGAGCGGGGTGCGGGCCTCGACGAGGTCGGCGACGGCCGCGTCGCCCTTGGCGAGCCGCAGGTCGCAGGGGTCCATCCCGCCGGGGGTGATGGCGATGGAGGTCTCGGCGGCGAACTTCTGGTCGTCCTCGAAGGCGCGCAGGGCGGCCTTCTGGCCCGCGGCGTCGCCGTCGAAGGTGAAGACGACCTCGGAGCCGGCGTTGTCCATCAGGAGGCGGCGGAGGATCTTGATGTGGCCCTCGCCGAAGGCCGTACCGCTGGTGGCGATGGCGGTGGTGACCCCGGCCAGGTGGCAGGCCATCACGTCCGTGTAGCCCTCGACCACGACCGCGCGGTTGGTCTTGGCGATCTCCTTCTTGGCGAGGTCGATGCCGTAGAGGACATGGGACTTGCGGTAGATGGGGGTCTCGGGGGTGTTGAGGTACTTGGGGCCGTTGTCGTCGTCGCGGAGCTTGCGGGCACCGAAGCCGACGACCTCGCCGGCGATATCGCGGATCGGCCACATCAGACGGCCGCGGAAGCGGTCGATGGGGCCGCGGCGGCCCTCCTGGGAGAGCCCGGCGAGGATCAGCTCCTGGTCGCTGAAGCGGCGGCCGCGCAGGAAGCGGGTGAGGTGGTCCCAGCCCGCCGGGCTGTAGCCGACGCCGAAATGCTGGGCGGCGGCCTGGTCGAAGCCGCGCTCGGCGAGGAACTTGCGGGCGATCTCGGCCTCGGGGCTGTCGAGCTGCTCGACGTAGTACTGGGCGGCGGCCTTGTGGGCCTCCACCAGGCGGGTGCGCTCGCCCTGCTGGCGGCCGGGGGTGTAGCCGCCCTCCTCGTAGCGCAGGGTGATCCCGGCCTGGGAGGCGAGGCGCTCGATGGTCTCGGCGAAGGAGAGGTGGTCGAGCTTCATGACGAAGTCGACGGTGTCGCCGCCCTCCTGGCAGCCGAAGCAGTGGTAGAGCCCCTTGGCCGGGCTGACGTGGAAGGACGGGGACTTCTCGTCGTGGAAGGGGCACAAGCCCTTGAGGTTGCCGCCGCCGGCGTTGCGGAGCTGGAGATACTCGGACACGACGGCGTCGATCGGGACCGCGTCCCGCACCGCCTTCACATCGTCATCGTTGATCCGTCCTGCCACGCGTGAATTCTACGGCCGGGGTCGGACAGTTCCGGCCGCAGGCGGCGGGTGGGGGGTGACGGGCGCTCGGGGGCCGGGGACCGGGAGCGCGAGGCGCCGGGGTGCGGTGATCCGGGGGGTGCGGTGATCGGGCGGGGCTGCGGTGATCGGGCGGGGCTGCGGGGTGTGGCGGTGGAGGAACGGGGGGGCCGGGGACCGGGAGGCCCGGGGCGCGGGGCGGTGGCGAAGCCGGCGGGCTCCCCCCCACCCCCGAACCCACCCCCGCCCCCTCCCCCCGAAGGGGGAGGAGGGGGAGGGGGCGG
This sequence comes from Streptomyces sp. NPDC001219, assembly GCF_053597915.1. Taxonomy (NCBI): domain Bacteria; kingdom Bacillati; phylum Actinomycetota; class Actinomycetes; order Kitasatosporales; family Streptomycetaceae; genus Streptomyces; species Streptomyces sp. NPDC001219. The sequence continues at coordinate 121,501 of NZ_JBSFJF010000002.1, forward strand.
GGAGCGCACGGAGCGCCCGGAGGGGGCGGGGGTGGGGGGGAGCCCGCCGGAGTGCCCGGAGACCCCAGCCCCCCGTCCCGCCCGAACCCCCCGCCGCTCCCCTACCCCAGCAGCTCCACGAACCGCTCCAGTCCCACGTTGCCGCCCGAGATGATGACGCCGATGCGGGGTGGCAGGGGGGCGAGGCGGCCGGTGAGGAGGGCGGCCAGGGCGCTGGCGCCGCTGGGTTCGGTGACGATCTTGAGGCGTTCGAAGGCGAACCGCATGGCCGCGCGGATCTCGTCGTCGCTGACCAGGGCGACCGAGTCGAGGAGGCGCCGGTTGATCGCGAAGGTCAGCTCGCCGGGGGTGGCGATGGCCTGGCCGTCGGCGATGGTGTGCGGGACGGGGATGGTGACGGGGTGGCCGGCGGCCAGGGAGCGCAGGGTGTCGTCGCCGGCCTCCGGCTCCACGCCGATCATGCGGATACCGGGGACCAGGGCGGTGGCGGCGGTGGCCGAGCCGGCCATCAGCCCGCCGCCGCCGACCGGTGTCAGCAGCGCGTCGAGCGGGCCGGTCTCCTCGATCAGCTCCAGGGCGGCGGTGCCCTGCCCGGCGATGATGTGCGGATGCTCGTACGGCGGGATCAGCGCGAGGCCGCGCTCCTCGGCGAGCTGCCTGCCGAGGGCGACGCGGTCCTCGGTGTAGCGGTCGTAGCGGACGATCTCGGCGCCGTAGCCGGCGGTCGCGTCCGTCTTGGACTTCGGGGAGTCCTCGGGCATCACGATGACGGCGCGGCTGCCCAGCTCACGGGCGGCCAGGGCGACGGCCTGGGCGTGGTTGCCGGAGGAGTAGGCGGCGACTCCACGGGCGAGCTGTTCCGGGGACAGTCGGGAGACGGCGTTGTATGCGCCGCGGAACTTGAAGGCGCCGACCCGCTGGAAGTTCTCGCACTTGAGGTGGACCTCGGCGCCGACGAGGGCGTCCAGGGTGCGGGAGCGCAGCACCGGCGTGCGGTGCGCCACCCCGGCCAGCCGCCGGGCGGCGTCCCGGACGTCGTCGAGGGTGACGGCGTCCGGGGCGTCGGTGCTGCCGGGGCCGGTGGGACCGTCGGTGCTCTGCGTCATACCCGCACGCTACGGGAGCAGCGAGGTCAGCGGAACCTCCGGATCGGCCAGCACCTCGGGGGCCAACGGCGCCCCGGAGCGGATGAGTTGCTGGATGGGTTCGGCGACGTCCCACACGTTGACGTTCATGCCCGCGAGCAGCCGGCCGTCCGCGCCGAGCCAGAAGGCGACGAATTCGCGTTTGGCGACGTCACCGCGGCAGACGACCTGCGCGTACGAGCCGGGCGGGGCGTAGCCGGAGTACTCCATGCCGACGTCGTACTGGTCGGAGAAGAAGTACGGGATGCGGTCGTAGCTGACGTCCTGGCCGAGCATGGCGCGCGCCGCCGCCGGGCCGCCGTTGAGGGCGTTGGCCCAGTGCTCGACGCGCACCCGGCCGTCCAGGAGGGGGTGGTCGGCGGCGGCGACGTCGCCGGCGGCGTAGATGTACGGGTCGGAGGTGCGCAGCGCCGCGTCGACCGCGATGCCGCCGCCGGCCTCCCGGTCGACGAGGTCGAGTCCGGCCTGTTCGGCGAGTGCGGTGCGCGGGGCGGCGCCGATCGCGGCGAGCACGTCATGGGCGGGGTGTTCCTCGCCGTCGTCGGTGCGCACCGCGAGCACCATGCCGTCCTGGCCGACGATCTCGGTGAAGCGGGCGCCGAAGTGGAAGCGGACGCCGTGTTCGCGGTGCAGATCGGCGAAGAGGCCGCCGAGTTCGGGGCCGAGGATGCCGTGCAGCGGGGTGGGGGCGGCCTCGACGACGGTGACCTCGGCGCCGTAGGAGCGGGCGGCGGCGGCGACCTCCAGGCCGATCCAGCCGGCGCCGGCGATGACGAGGTGGCCGTTGTCCCGGCCGAGGGAGGCCAGGACGCCGCGGAGGCGTTCGGCGTGGGCGAGGCGGCGCAGGTGGTGCACGCCGGCCAGGCCGGTGCCGGGGATGTCCAGGCGGCGCGGTTCGGCGCCGGTGGCCAGCAGCAGCTTGTCGTAGGCGATGAGGGTGCCGTCGCCGAGGCGGACGGTCCTGGCCACGGGGTCGAGGCGGACGGCGGGCTGGCCCAGGTGCAGCTCGATGTGTGCCTGGGCGTACCAGGCGGGTTCGTGGACGAAGACGCTGTCGCGCTCTTCCTTGCCGAGCAGGTACCCCTTGGAGAGCGGGGGGCGCTCGTAGGGGTGGTCGCGCTCGTCACAGATGAGGATCACCCGGCCGGTGAATCCTTCCGCGCGGAGCGTCTCCGCGGCCTTCGCCCCGGCCAGGCCACCCCCGACGATGACGAACGTCTGGTGTGCGTCGACCACTTGCTTCCTCCTCGTTGCGGTGCCGTACGTCCGCGTCCGCGTCCGTGAACGCCCCGATGTACCCCCCGGTGTCTCCCCCGTTGATGCTCTCGGTGGCGTCGGGGTTCCCGATCGCCGCCGATCGGGGCCCGTGCGCTGTCGTCAGGCTCGCTGTTCGCTGTTGTCAGGGTGCTCCGTTCGAAACGGCCGGGTTCGAGCGTCCCGCACGGAGCGTGAAGGGGGAAGAGGGGGCTCTCCCCCAGGGTCACCCCTGCCCGGCCCCCCGGTGGCCGGGGCGCCGGGTGAGGCGGGCGTGCAGGGAGCGTGCCGAGGTGTCGGTCAGGGCGGCGATCTGGTCGATGACGGCACGCATCCGGGCGGTGTCGTCCGGTGCCGTGTCGAACAGTGAACGGAACTGTGGATCAAGGCCGTCGGGGGCGCGGGCGAGCAGCGCCTCGGCGAGTTCGGCGATGACGACGCGCTGTTCGGCGCGGAGCGCCTCCTGGTCGGGGCGCTGCATGACGTACCGGTCGGCGACGGCTTTCAAAACGGCGCATTCCAGCCGGGTTTCGGCCGGAACCACCAGCTCCGCCGCGTAACGGGTGAGCCGTCCGTTCCCCCACCGGGCCCGGGTCGCGCCCTCGGCGGCGAGACAGAAGCGGCCGATGAGCTGGCTGGTGGCGTCCTTGAGGCGGGCCTGGGCGAGCGCGGAGCCGTCGTAGCCGTGCGGCCACCACTCCTGCTCCAGGAGGCGGTCCAGTGCCGCGGCCAGCTCCTCGGGTCCGGCGCCGGGCGCATAGCGTTCCCCGGCGACCTCGAAGATCTCGGCGCGTTCGGCGTCGGCGAGCAGGAGGTTGGGGTCGAGGTGCCCGGCGTGCAGGCCGTCCTCGACGTCGTGCACCGAGTACGCCACGTCGTCGGACCAGTCCATGACCTGGGCCTCGAAGCTGCGGGCCGCGTCGGGGGCGCCCTGCCGGAACCACGCGTAGACCGGCGCGTCGTCCGCGTAGACGCCGAACTTGGGGGACGCGGGGTCGGTGGGGTGCCCGCCGCGCAGCCACGGGTACTTGGTGGCCGCGTCGAGGGCGGCGCGGCTGAGGTTGAGCCCGACGCTGACCGCCGAGCCGTCCTGGGCGGGCACGAACCGCTTGGGCTCCAGACGGGCCAACAGCCGCAGTGACTGGGCGTTGCCCTCGAAGCCGCCGCAGGGCGCGGCGACTTCGTTGAGCGTCTGCTCGCCGTTGTGGCCGAAGGGCGGGTGGCCGAGATCGTGTGCCAGGCAGGCGGTCTCGACCAGGTCCGGGTCGCAGCCGAGGGCGGCGCCGAGTTCCCGTCCGACCTGGGCGCACTCCAGGGAGTGGGTCAGCCGGGTGCGCGGGCTGGCGTCCCAGGCGGGGGTGTGCGCGCCGGGGGTGACGACCTGGGTCTTGCCGGCCAGCCGGCGCAGCGCGGCGGAGTGCAGCACCCGGGCGCGGTCGCGCTGGAAGGCGGTGCGGCCCGGCCGTTTGTCGGGCTCGGGGACCCAGCGTTCGAGGTCGGCCGCGGTGTAGCCGGGGAGGGTCGGTGGTGTGGCCGTCATACCGCGACGGTAGCCGCCCGGACGCCCTCGGGACCGTATCCGGTAGGCGCGAGGAGCGCCTGGTCGTAGCGGTGGAGCACGAGTCGGGCCAGTGCGGGGTGGTCGCCCAGGGGCGCGGCGGCGGTCCCGGGAGCGGCAGCCGCGCACTGGGCGGCGAAGCGGCCGGGGGCGGTGAAGCAGCCGGCCACGGCGATCCGGTCGTGGCCCCGGGCGGTCAGCGCGCGGACCGCGTCGGCGATGGTGGCGATCTCAGGGGGGCGACGCGCAGCGTCTCGTGCCGGGGCGGTGGCGGGCGACGGGCGGGCCGCGGAGGCGTAGGCGGGCAGCACGGGGATGCCGCCGAGCCGGTCGGAGAGCTGCTGTGCGGTGCGCTCGGTGTCCCGGGCGGACCGCGGGGCGCGGGAGCCGGCGGCGGCCAGGACCACGGCGGTGCGCGGGGACGGGGTACCGGGGAAGCCGGCCTCCAGCAGTCGGCCGTGCAGCGCCTCGGCGAGGAGCGGGTGCGGTCCGAGGGGCGCGGCGACCCGGCCGGTGAGCAGCGGTGCGGCCGCGAGCGCGGCGGGCAGGTCGTGGGTGACGTGATGGCCGCGGCCGAACAGCAGCGGCACAAGGACGGCGGTGCCGCGCAGCCCGGCGAGGGTGTCGGTGAGCAGCGGCTGGTTCAGCTCGATGTGCCCGAGCCGTACGGGCAGGCCGGGGCGCAGCGCGCGGACCCGGTCGAGCAGGGCGCGGACGGTGGGCAGGGCGCGGGGGTCGCGGCTGCCGTGGGCGACGGCGACGAGGGTGGGGGCCGGTGTCTCCGGGTGCCGGAAGCCGTGCAGCCGGACGCGGCTGAGCTGGGTGCTGAGCTGCGCGGTGATCTCGGCGGCGAGGTTTCCCGTGCCGAGGGGGGCGGGGGACGCGGAGGGCGGGTGCGGTATCGGCGCCGTCATGGACCGAGCCTGGCAGCCGGGCGTTGCCGCCTCGTTTCCCCGCGGCGAACTCCGTGTTCCGTCCGGCTGCCATCGGCCCGTGCCCCGGTGGCAGGACGGGCGGCCGGACCGGCGGCGGGGGTGTCTCAGCGGTCGTGGACGACGAGGAATCCCCGGCGGGGGCTCACCTTGAGCGGGAACTCACCCCGTTCTGATCGAACCAAGCCCCCTGGGCTCAAGGGAGTTGGGAAGGCAGGGGGTGGCACCGGGGGTTCTGCCGGGGCCGTGAGAGCGGTCGGTGAACGGCGAACCGGGCGCTCCCGTTGGGAGCGCCCGGCGTGGTCCCGGCCGGCTGTGGGTCAGCAGGTGTGCACGCTGTCCCGTGCCTCAGGCGGCCTACCCCTGGTGTGCCTCGACCTCCCGCAGGTAGCGCTCGCGGGTCGGCTCGTCGAGGAAGGAGGCGTGGAAGGAGTTCCGGGCGAGGGTGCGCAGGGTTTCCCGGTCGAGGGCGAGGGCGTCGCGGACGGCGGTGAAGTTGTCGTCGGCGTAGCCGCCGAAGTAGGCGGGGTCGTCGGAGTTGACGGTCACCAGCAGACCGGCGTCCAGCATCGCGGGCAGCGGGTGGTCGGCGAGGTCGTCGATGACCCGCAGCCGGACGTTGGACAGCGGGCAGACGGTGAGCGGCACCTGGTCGGCCACCAGGCGGGCCACCAGCCGCTCGTCCTCCAGGGACCGCACCCCGTGGTCGACGCGGTCCACGCCGAGGACGTCCAGGGCCTCCCACACGTACGCCGGGGGCCCCTCCTCCCCCGCGTGCGCCACGCACTTGAGGCCGGCCTCCCGCGCCAGCGCGAAGACCTCCTTGAACTTCGACGGCGGGTGCCCGACCTCGGCCGAGTCCAGGCCGACGGCGGTGATCCGGTCGAAGAAGGGGCGGGCCGCCTCGAAGGTCGCCAGGGCGGACTCGGCGCTCTCGTCGCGCAGGAAGCACATGATCAGGCGGGTGCTGATGCCGTAGGTCTCCGGGGCGCTGTCCAGGGCGCGGGCCAGGCCGTTGATGACGGTGCCGATCGGGACGCCGCGCGCGGTGTGCGCCTGCGGGTCGAAGAAGATCTCGGCGTGCCGTACGCCCTGCTCCTTGGCGCGGGCGAGATAGGCGTGGGCGAGGTCGGCGAAGTCGTCCTCGGTGCGCAGCACGGCCATCAGGGCGTAGTAGAGGTTCAGGAAGGACTGGAGGTCGGCGAAGGAGTAGGCGCGGCGCAGCTCGTCCTCGGTGGCGTAGGGCAGTTCGACGCCGTTGCGCGCGGCGAGCGCGAAGGCCAGCTCGGGCTCCAGCGTGCCCTCGATGTGCAGATGCAGCTCCGCCTTGGGCAGCGGTTCGTGGGCAGTTGCGGCGGAGGGGGAGGACGGGGAGGAAGCCACGCGGTCACACCTGTTCTGCGGTACGGGAAGGGGCCTCGGTACGGGAGGGAGCCCGGGGTCCGAGGAGTCGTCCAGGTTAGCCGGGGCGGGGGCCGGTGCCGTGGCGGCGCCCGGGGCGGACCGGGTGCCGTTCCCGGCAGGGGTCCGCGCCGGTCAGCCGGCCGCCGCGCGCGAGGCCGGCCAGTCGCCGCCCGCGAGGGGGGTGCCGGTGGCGCGCAGCCGGGCGGCGAGCGGTCCGGCCGCCAGGTAGACCCAGGCCCGTACGGTCCTGCCGTCCGGGCACACGGCCTCGGTGGCCACCCGCTCGTAGTGGTTCCGCGGATCGCCGGGCGTATAGCCCTCCAGCCGGTCGAGGAGCGTGCACACCTCGTCGTAGTCGGTGTCGCGGGGCCGGATCAGGGCGCCGTGCACCACCGCGTCGGCGGGCCCGGCCGTCGCGTAGGGGTATCCGGGGCCGTCGTAGAGCAGCGCGCCGCCGATGCGGGCCGGTTCCTCGGCCGCGGTCCGGCCGCCCAGCGTCGGGCCGTAGTTGACCTCGCCGGGCCGCAGCGTCCCGTAGACGAAGAACGGCAGCCGCTCGGTTCCGTGGGTCATGGTGGTGCGTTCCTCTCCGGACGGCGTGTGCTCCCCCTGCCACGATGCCAGGCCGCCGCTGCAACCATCACGGCGCGTCCGGCGTCGCAGCCTGCGAGGTCGACCGCGAGCGGCGCGGTCGGGAACGGGGGCGGGATGCGCGGGCCGGTACCGGGGGCGTGGCAGCGGATACGGAGCGGGGTGCGCCGGCTGCGGCTGCCGCGGACCCGGCGGGGGCAGCGGCGGGCCTTCCAGGCCGTGGTGGCGCTGACGGTGCTGGCGCTGGCGCCCGCGACCTGGATGAACGCGACCGCCGGGCCCCGGGTGCACGGTGTGGCGGACTCCCCGGCCGCCCCGGTGGCCCTCGTCTTCGGCGCGGGCCTGTGGAACGGCAAGCCGTCGCCGTACCTCGCCCACCGGCTGGACGCGGCCGCCGCGCTGTACGAGCGGGGCACGGTCCGGGCGGTCCTGGTGACCGGCGACAACAGCCGGAGCGACTACGACGAGCCGGACGCGATGCGCGCCTATCTGCTGCGGCACGGTGTCCCGGGGCGCCGGATCGTCAGCGACTACGCGGGCTTCGACACCTGGGACTCCTGCAGCCGTGCCCGCCGGATCTTCGGTGTGAACCGGGCCGTGCTGGTCAGTCAGGGCTTCCACATCCGGCGCGCGCTGGCACTGTGCACTGCGGCCGGGGTCGACTCCTCCGGCGTCGCGGTGGCCGCGAAGCGCGATGTGACCTGGGCGTACGGCGGTGTCCGGGAGATCCTCGCGGCCGGGAAGGCGGCGGCGGACGCGCTGCTGCGGCCCGATCCGCAGTTCCTCGGGCCGCAGGAGAAGGGGGTGACGGAGGCGCTGGCGGACGCCCGTTAGCGCCTCCGTCCCCGGGTCACTTCTCGGCCGCGCGGGCGTAGAGGCTGAGGATCTTCGACCCGAAGTACGGGCTGTAGGAGATCCGGTCGGCGTCCGGGCCCTTCGGGCCGCCGCCGTTGAGGCCGCCGATGACCCCGATGACCCGGCCGGTGCCGCTGTCCTCGTCGAAGTCGCTCAGCCAGGGGCTGCCGGAGGTGCCGCCGTAGAACCCGCCGCACTCCATGCGCAGTTCACGGGTGCCGCTCAGCCGGCCGGTGTGGGTGGCGCAGCGTACGGCCCGGTCCTCCGGGTCGTTGCGGACGTTCGGGTAGCCGATGACGGTGACGTCGTTGGTGTAACCGGGCGTCGGGGAGAGGGTGTTGCCGCCGGTGACCTCCTCCAGGGTGTCGCCGTCCTCGCCGGAGGCGACGGTGGCGAAGGCGAAGTCGAGGTCCGCTCCGGCGCCGCTGGTGCCGCGGCCGGGGTAGGCGAAGGTCCGCTCGATCGCCCACACGCCGTACGGCTGGGAGCTCGCGCCGGAACGATACTGCGGGACGAACGCGGCACGGGTTCCCGGATTGCAGTGCCCGGCGGTGAGGATCAGGTTGCCGTGCGGGCTGTGCACCACGCTCGCGGTGCAGTGGTGCGCCTCGGCGTCCCCGTCGACGGAGAACAGCACCCCGACGGACGGGATGCCGTCGAAGTGCCGGGCGGTGCGTCCGGCGCGGGCCGCTGCGGCGGTCCCCTTCGGTGCGGCGGACCGGGTCGAGGGGGTGGACGGGGTGGCGGCGGGCTCGGCCGGGGTGTCGCTGCCGGCCGGGGCGGCGCCCGCCATGCGGTCGGGCGTCCAGTAGGCGGCGGCGTCCCGGCTGGTCCAGGCGTCGTCGGCGGCCGGGGTGGGGTCACCGGCGCTCGGGGCCGCGCGCCGGGCCTCGTTGACGGCGTGGCCGACGGAGGCGGTGGCCAGGCACACCGTCACTCCGGCCACGGCCGTCGCGGCCTTGATCCAGCGCTTCCGGTGGGGCCGCGCCCGCCCCGCTCGCCGCGTGGCGCCGCGTTCCGTGGTGTCGCGCTTCATGTCAGCTCGTCTCCTCTGCGACCCAGGACAGATAGCCGGCGCCACCACGGGTGACGGGGGTGGCGATGATCTCGGGGGTGTCGTAGTCGTGCGCGTCGAGGAGGTAGGACTCCAGCGCCTCGTAGCGCGCCTGGGCCGTCTTGAACAGCACCTGCCACTCCTGACTGGCCTCGACCGCGTCGTCCCAGCGGAAGACCGAGGTGACCGGCGCGCTGATCTGCGCGCAGGCGGCGAGTCTGCCCTCGATCGCGCCGCGCGCCAGCTTCCGGGCCTTGGTCTCGCTGTCGATGGTCGTCATGACGGTCAGGAATCCGGTCGGCCGCCCGGTGGGGTCGGGCGGGCCGTTGAGGGCAGTGGGGTCGGCCACGGGTGCGCATCCTTCACGGTGGGGGGCGGAGGGGAACGTACGGGACGGTGGGACCGCGCCGGCCGAGCGGGCTCGGCCGACGGCACGGGACCGCATCGTACGGACCCTGATGATCATCCCGGAAGAGACGGGCCCGCTGCCGCGCTCCCCGGTTGCGTCCCCCCGTGCACCGGCAACGATGGAAAGGGCAGCCCAGCCGCCGGTCCGTACGCGAAAGGCCAGCATCATGGACGATCTCGATGCGCTCGCCCGCCAGCAGCTCGACGAGGCCAGGGCCTCCGCGCACGGGCGCAGCGCCCGCCTCTTCGTGCACGACGACCGGTTGCGGCAGACCGTGATCGCCCTGGTCGCGGGCGTCTCGCTGGACGAACACAACGCGCCCCCGGCGGCCAGCCTGCAGGTCCTGCGGGGCCGGGTCCGGCTGACCGGGGCGGGCGGCGGCCAGGAACTGACGATCGGTCAGGTCATCACGACGCCGCGCGAACGGCACGGCCTGCTGGCCCTGGAGGACTCCGCGGTGCTTCTGACAGCGGTCACGGAGATCGCGGCCGGGGCCCGGCCCGCGGCCCTGGCGGGGACGGACCGGCGGTAGATCCCGGCGGGCCGACGACAGGAGCCCCCAGGGCTGGACAGCCATGAAATTCTGAGTCTTCATATTTTTCTGAATCTTGAGTACTCTCCATGTCATGACCAGTCCGCGTACCGAACGGCATCCCGAACCTCCCGACCCGCGCCCCAAGGTGCGGCTGACCGAGGAGAAGGAGACCCTCCTCGCCACGCTCTACGGCCGCGCGGTCGACAGCCGCGCCCCGCGGCCGATCCTCGGCGACACCACGGCCGCCGAGACGGTGGAGCGGCTCGACTACGACTTCGGCAGGATGCGGCTGAGCCCCGGCAACGCCGCCGGAGTCGCGCTGCGCGCCCGGCAGTTGGACGTCTGGACCGCGCGTTTCCTCGCCCGGCACGAGGAGGCGACGGTGCTGCATCTGGGCTGCGGCCTCGACAGCCGCGTCCACCGCCTCGACCCCGGACCGGGGGTGCGGTGGTTCGACATCGACTACCCCGAAGTCATCGCCCTGCGGCGGCAGCTCTACCCGGAGCGCGCCGGCTACACGACCGTCCCGTCGTCCGTGACCGACCCGGCGTGGGTGGCGCAGATCCCCCCGGACCGGCCGACGATGATCGTGGCCGAGGGGCTGCTGATGTATCTGACCGAGGCGGACGGCACCGCGCTGCTGCGGCGGCTGATGGACCGCGTGCCGGGCGGTGAGCTGGCCTTCGACGCCTTCAGCAGGTTCGCGATCCGCGTCCAGTGGCTCAACCGCGTCGTGGTGAAGGCCGGTGCGCGGCTCCACTGGGGCACGGACACCGCGGGCATCGCGGCGCTGAGCCCGAAGCTGGAGATCGTCGAGAACCTCAGCGCCATGGAGATCCCTGGCATCGAGAAGCTGCCGGCGGGCAACCGGACGGCGGCCCGGGTGTCGGCGAAGCTGCCCGCCGTGCGGGACATGGCGCGGATGTACCTCTGCCGGTTCTGAGCGGCCCGGCGGCGTCGGCCGTCCCTCGCGACCGGCCCTCCGGCGGCTGCCCGACCCTCCGTCGCGTCAGGCCGCCAGCCACTGGTCGTAGCCCAGCTTGCACAGCAGCGCGACGACCACGACCACCAGCACCCCGCGCACGAATCCGGCACCGCGCTTGAGCGCCATCCGGGCGCCCACCATGCCGCCGGTGAAGTTGAACAGCGCGAGCAGGGCGCCGAGTTGCCACAGCACGGTGCCCTGGATCGCGAACATCGTCAGCGCACCGATGTTGGTGCAGACGTTGACGACCTTGGACGTGGCGGAGGCGGTGACCAGGTCCATGTGCAGCACCGCGGCGAGCGCGATGACCAGGAACGCACCGGTCCCGGGCCCGATCAGCCCGTCATAGAAGCCGATCCCCAGGCCCGCGATCAGGACGGCCGCCAGCACACGCCGGCGGGAGACCGGACCCGAGGGCGCGGGCGCGGTCCCGAAGGCCGGCCGGAGCAGGATGAACGCCAGCACGCCCAGCAGCACGGCCATGATCAGCGGGCGCAGCACCTCGCTGTTGATCCCGGCCGCGAAGAACGCCCCGGCCAGCGAACCGGCGACCGCGGCGAGGCCGATGCGCAGCGCGGTCCGTACGTCGATCGGAGCCCGGCGGACGTAGGTGACCGCGGCCGCGGTGGTGCCCACGATGGCGGTGGACTTGTTGGTCCCCAGCACGAAGGCGACCGGGGTGTGCGGCAGACCGACGAGCAGCGCGGGAAGCAGCAGCAGCCCGCCACCGCCCACCACGGCGTCGATCCAGCCCGCCGCGAGCGCGGCCAGGCAGAGCAGGGTCAGCGTGAACAGCGATATGTCAGCAGGCACCGGACGATCTTATGGACCGTTGGCCGCCCCTTCAGGGCCGTCCCGTAAAAGTCCTTTGGTTCCCTGTTCCGGTGTCGCGCAGGGCCGTGCGCGTCCTGCGAACCGGCCCGCAGGCTTGTGGAAACGCGCTGAGCCCGCACATCTCCTGGTTGATGTGCGGGCTCGATGGCCGGCTGCCTCAGAGGTCGCCTTGCAGGTAGGCGCGGGCTGCCGCCATGACGTCCTTGAAACGGTCGTCGGTAATGGCCTGCAGCGGAGCGTCGTCCTCCAGCTGCGGGTTCATGCCGATCATCCAGGCTCTGGCGGTGTGACAGTTCTCCGCATGCTGGATGAGCTGGAAGACCTGGTAGGCGGTGCGCAGGCGGACTTCGGATTCAAATCGTGGGGTGCTCTGCTCCTTGCACCACTTGCCGACCTGCTTGGCATCTTCGATGCCGGCGATGTGCGCGGTGACGCGCTGGCTGAAATTCTCCTGCAGGAAGCGTGCGATGTCGGCGATGGTCTGTCGCGCGGTGTCGCGGTGCGCTCGGGCTTCGGCTGCGGCCTCTCGCTGGATCTGCATGGTCTCCTCGTTTCCTCGCTGCTGCGCTGACGAGCGTGAGCTGAGGACGTGCGCCTGGGGCGCGATGTGAAGGCTGGCGTGTGCTCTGGCGTGCTGTGAAGGTCAGCCGGGATGGCCGGCTATGGACGTGACACAGCTCCAAGAGCGTCCGCTGGGCGTCGTCGCGGCAGCGGATGCCGTGGCCGCAGCCTGGAGGAGGGGGGAGAGGTTTCCCAGGGGAACCGGTGAGTCGTCACTGCCGCTGGGCGGCGATCCTGATAAGCGGATCACTGGCGTCTTCAACATAGCTACTCCCGTGTGGTGTTGAGAGGAGGGTACCCGTCGGCATGCCATCTACTCCACAGCTTTCCCGCCTAAAAACCCCCCTAAAGCCCACCTGCCGTCACCCCGGCTCACCTCTGAACAGCGGTTTCCAGACGGAGCTGTGTCAGGAGAGGTGACGGAACGTCCGGCATCGCGCCGGGCGTCCGCCCCCGAATGGGTGACCCGCGGGCGGCCAGACGCACCGCAGCGGGTCAGTGAACGGTCAGCCCGTACTCCCGGGCCACCTCTTGCAGCTCGTGGGACTCGGCCAGAACCGGCCGTCGTTCGACCTCCGCCAGGCCGGCGTCACTGAGGATCGCCCAGCACCTGCGCCCGCCGTAATGGGAGCGGTAGGCGATGCCCTGCGCGAGCCGGTGGCCGGCGGCATTGCGCTGGGCAACGCTCCAGGCCGCGATCTGCCGGGTGATCCGGCGGTCACTGCCGTGGACATGGTCGTCCGTCAGGGGCCCGCGGACGCCCAGCTCGCTCAGTTCGCTGTGCAGCGCCTCGGCGAGGACCTCGCGCGTCTCTTCGGCATCGATGTCGAGGAAGCGCACTTCCTGCGGCACGGCCAGGCGGACGAGGATGCGCTCCGTGCGCCAGCTGGAGGCGACGTGTCCGGCTGCCATGAAGTCGGTCTTCACGCTCCATTTGTCATCCAGGAGCCGGCGCCACTTGGGGTGGACACGGAAGTGCGCGAGGGCCTCCGCGAAGCATCCCGTCTGGTCACTGCAGCAGTAGAGGGTGCCATAGCTGAAGAGGCTGAACCGGCCCGCGGAGGAGCCTGCCATGGTCTCGGGTTCGAGCTGATTGCACCGAAGGGGGTCGGCGGCCCGCCCCAGTCGCCACACGCCCCGCGGGGGAGCCGGGACGAGAGCGACCGGCGGCACCGGGTGGGTGGTCACTGTGAAGACCCCCCGTCAGTGATCGCGGCCAGGCTCACCCGGCACGTCGTAGGCGCAGGGCAGGCCGCGGGCGACGGGGAAGGAGGTAAGGCAGAGTTCACAAGTCCTCGCTGGCGGTACGGGGTGGCTGCCGGCACGGGCCCGGCAGAGCTCCGCCCCGCGGCGGGTGCCGGCATGAGTCGATCATTTTCTCGCAGATGCGGCCGGCCTGTGACGGATTCACGCCGTCCCCCGAGGGCGCATCCCCGGAGCGCGGGGGCGCGCGGCCAGCGCACACGGGTCAGAGCAGCTCGTGGTCAAGACGAAAGACCATGGTGCCCGCCCCTCCGGTGGCCGTGATGACGGTGGTGGGGCCGAGAGCGCGCGGATCGGTGCGCGAGGCCAGCGAGGACAGCGAACGTCCGACGGCGATCTGCAGCAGAACCACATCCAAGGTGACGTCCCACAGATGAATCGCGCTTCGCCCGGCCGCGGCCACCACCGTGCGTTTGCCGGGGTGGGGAAAGCTCGTGACGGCGGTGAGGGGACCGTCGCCGAAATCACGGTGCGCCACGGCCTTGGTGGGATGCCCGGAACGGATGTCCCAGACCTTGACGGTGCCGTCCTGGCCGGCGGTGGCCAGCTGCGCCGCCGCGGCGCCGCCCGCGGCAGGGACGAAGGCGAGGGCATTGACGTTGTGCTGCGCACACCGGATGGCGTCACGGTGGGAGGTGCGGCGGAGCGGGTCCCACAGGCGTGCGGTGCCGTCGCTGCCCCCGGAGGCCAGGAGCGGTCCGTCGGACGTCTGGGCCGAGGCCAGGGCCCGCACGCTGAACTTGTGGTCGTCGAAGACCGCCAGGGCCTGTTCCGTCTCCAGGTCCCACAGGCGCACGCTGCCGTCGCCACTGGCGCTGGCCAGAATCGTCCGGTCGGGCAGCGGGACCGTTTCGAGAGCCAGCACCGGTGCGTAATGGCCCGTCAGGTGCCGTGTGCCGGCGGAGCCTTTCGGCCCGGCGGGATCGGTCAAGCGGATGGAGTTGTCGCTCATCGCCGCGGCCAGCAGCAGCTGCGCATCGTTCTGAATCCAGGTCAGCGCGGTGACACCACCGTCCTTCCACAGGGTCCGCCGGTCGCCGGTGCGGATGTTGAACAGGCGCGTGGTGGCCCCCGACGCGACCGCGAAGAACGGCGGGGGCTCCGGCGCGGGGGTATCGGCCAGAGCCGCGGCCGTCACGGGGCGCCATCGCGGTCGTGGCGGCCGGGCCGCTTCGGCCGCCAGGAGCCAGCTGCGCAGCGTGTGGTCGGCGCCTGCGGTGATCAGGCGGGTGCCGGACTGCCCGGGGAGCAGGGCCATCGCGTTGATCGCCGCGGTGTGGCCGCGCAGCGGGTCCCCGACCGGCAGGGCGGTGGTGGTGTTCCACCGTCGCACGGTGCCGTCCGTGCTGGCGGAGAGGAGGAGTGGCTGCCCGTCGACGGTGACCGCGGACAGTTTCGACAGGGCGTCGCCAGGAGGGACAGCCGCCCGGGCCGCTTCCCGGGACGGGCGGGCCGTGTCATACAGGGTGAGGTTGCCGGCTTCGTCGCCCACGGCATAGCGGCCCGGCTCCTGCAGGGCCGCGAGGGCGCGTACGCGGCTGCCCTGGCGCGCGTGGATGAAGGTGGCTCGGCCGTCGAAGACACTGATCGTCTCGCCTTGGGCACACAGCAACAGGGGCGCGGTATCGCGCTGGTGGACGGTGGCCAGGAGAACCGGGGCATTGTCCCGGCTGGGCAGGGGGAGGTCCACAGGGCGGTAGGTCTCGGCGTCGAGCACGGCGATGTAGCCGTCGCTGTGAGCGGCGAGAAGTACGTGGCGGTCGCGGGGCGGGCGGTAGAGGGCCAGCGAGGTGACCCAGGTGCGGGGGCGGCGGTGGACAGTCGCCAGGCGGCGGTTGTGGTGGATGTCGAGGACGGCGACGGTGCCGTCGGTGCCGGCGGTGGCCAGGCGGCCGGGGCCGAGTGGCAGGAGGTGGGTGACGGCTCCCTCGTGCATGTTCAGGGGCGTCGCGGCCGCGGTGCCGTCCTTGCGCCACATCCGTACGACGCCGTGGTCGTCGCCGCTGACCAGGGCGCCCTCGCCGGGGGTGGTGACCGCGGCCAGGGAGGTGACGGCGGTGTCGGTGATGGACCACACGTTGTCAGGCGGTGAGCAGTCGCTCCACAGGGCGGTGACCCGTGAGCCGGACAGCTCGGCCGCGCGGGCGGCGGGGGCGGAGGCCGGTGTGCGTCGGCAGGTGGCGGCGTGGTGGGCGAGGTGCAGGCTCGTCAGCCGCGAGGCGGGAGTGATGTCCCGGGCGAAGGGTTCGAGGGCCGCCCAGGTCTGCAGCCATTCCTGTCGCTGGTGCGGGACATCCTGACAGTGCAGCAGACGCCGCACGGAGGCGCTGGTGTCCCAGGCCAGCAGCGCGGGCGGCACATGGACGTCGTCGAGGACCTGGCCTCGGGCGGCGTGCTGAGCGAGGTGACGGCTGAGGTAGGGGTGGGGCGGAACACCTGGAGTGTCGGTGACGAGGCCGGCCAGCGCGGCGGCGATCCGGCGGTGGATGTCGGTGGGTTCGCCGCCGCCGAGCGGTGCGTTCACGGTGTCTCTCCGTACAGCAGTTGTTCCACGTCCGGGTCCCGGAGTGTCCGGGCGACCACTTCGTGCGCAGGCCGGTAGACGCGTCGGTTGTCCTCGACGCCCCACGCCAGGTAGCCGGCGAGCCTGCTCTCGAGAAGTTTCTTGATCATGGTGTCGGGGTTCTCCACGGGGCGCTGAAGAATCGCCGAGGCCATGGCGGGCCAGATGTCCGACCAGGGGACACCACCGCCTTGCGCCCAGGCACTGGCCCGCAGCAGCGCCAGTGCCACATCGGCAGGCAGCCTCTCGCCGTCCTCCCCCTCCTTCTCCGCCTCCAGCAGCATCAGGTCGCGCCGCAGCAGGCCGGTCGTGCCGGCTCGCACCGTCGTCCGCCACTGCTCGGTGGCCACCTCGGCCTCCGGGTCCTTGACGGCACGCAGTTGCTCCCCTGCGAGGCGGGCATCGGCGAACGACGGCCAGACCTCCGACGCGACCGCCTCCGACGCCTTCTCCGCTCCCGGATGGTCGCCGTCGTCGCAGATCAGGGCGTGGACGTAGGCGGCGATGTCGTTCTGACTGGAGCTGTCGTCGGTGCGTGCACTCCGGCAGCCCGGGAAGACCTGCAGGAGACTTTCCAGGAGGCCGTCGGCTTCGGCCTCGGCGCCGGAGACGCGCCGTGGAGGGTCGGGCAGGCCGCTGCGAACGCCGATGAGCAGGCGGAGGGCCGGTGGCCCCGGCTCAGGTGTGCGGGGGCCGGGGAGGCGCGGTGCGGGGGCCGGCTGAGCAGGCCGGCACAGCGGGCTCAGCGGGTCGAGGACGCTGTGGATGATGCGGTGCGGTTCGTGCGCCTCGTCCAGGCCGTCGAGGACGATCGTGACCGGTTCACGGCAGGTGCTCACATACGTGGTGAGCTGCTGCGTCCACAAGGGGACCGGGTCGTCGGACTCCTCGGGAGTCCGGGGCGTGCGCGGCGCCTGGCCCAGTCCGGTCAGCAGGTCGTGAACGACGTCGGCGGGGCCGCGGTGGCGTGCCAGTACGGCGGTGGTGACCGAGCAGGGCGGAGGCACGGTGCCGGCGGGAGCGGAGGCGACGGCCTGTGCGTAGGTGGCGTCGCGTAAGAAGCGGGGGTCGCTGAGTGTCACCGCCCGGGCGAGGATCGCCGACTTGCCGCTGCCGGTGGTGCCGGTGAGCAGCAGGACGCCGGCTCCGGTGGTGGCCAGGAAACCGGCGACCTGCCGGTTGAGGTCCTCGCGGCCGCTGAAGTACCAGCCGCTGTCATCGTCCTGCGTGCGGCCGGTCGCCCGGTCGAGCCAGTAGTCGTCGGCGTCCGTGGCCACCTGCTCCCGGCCGGCGCCCACAAGTTGGCGCACGGGCCGGTAGCCCGGGTTGGGCAGGCACGGGCTGGGCGCGGTCTGGCCGTTGCCGATCACCCGGCGAAGCTGGTGCAGCTCCCGCTGGTCAGCGGTTGCCAGCTCCCGTTCGACCTCCGCCATCAGCTCCGCGACCGTCAGATACGGGGCGGTGATCTGCGACGTGGTGCGCAGACGCTGGAAGACGCCCCTCATCAGGGATGGAAAGCGACGGACCTGAACCGGCTGGTCGTGGCCGCAGGTGACCAGGACGTCGAGCTGGCAAGCGCGCCGCCGCCCCCGCCCGATCTCGGTGTGGAGAAGGCCGAGTTCGGCCGCGAGCTGCCCGGCGTAACAGGTGTTCACGATCACCAGGACGTTCTCCACATGGCTGTCGAGCGCCGCCATGACGATGTCGGACGTCCGCACCGCCGTGGCCAGGACCCTGCCCTTCTGCGTCCCGGGAAGCTTCAGGAAGTGGATGCGCGAACCGCTGGAGATCCCGTGCCCGGTGACGAACAGCACCAGGGCCTTACCGGTCATCTCCCGGACCTGATGGTCCTCCAGGAAGTCCTCGATGTCGCGGCGCTGCTTGAGTTCGGGGGCCGGTATGTGAAGAAAGGGCGCCGGTGCTCCGTCGGCCGGCCACCATTGCCGCACCACGTCCAGCTGTTCGTCGATGCCGGCGGTGAACTCCGCGTCGTCGTCCTCGTAATCGCGGACCGCCACAGTGAGCAACGTGCGCCGCTCCGCAACCGGAGCACCAGTGATGCCATTTTGGCTCATCTCGGCCGCTGTGTTCTGCACTCCTTTAGTGTTCCAGCCATGACGCAGCCCTCGCAGTCAAACATCCCAGGCAAGAACCCGCAGCCCTACCGCCTGCCGCAGACGTTACGCAACATCACACTCGATGCCGTCGTCGTCGTTCCGGGCATCATGGGCAGCGAGCTCTACGACAACCGGACGGGCACCGTGCTGTGGGGCATCGCGGACCCCGGCTGGCTCTCGAAAGCCTGGCTGTCCGACTCCGGCCTGACCCCGCTGCACCTCACCGAGGACGAGCAGCTCGGCCGCACCGACCGCGTCACCGCCCGCCGACTGCTGCGGACTCCCGCCTGGAGCCCGTTCCTGCGCGGCATCGAGCCCTACCACGACCTGCTCGCGGCCATCAGCACGTGCGTCGCCCACCCCGACGCCGTCCTCCCCTTCCCCTACGACTGGCGGCTGTCCGTCGCCACCAACGCCCGGCGTCTCGCCAACGACGCCCGACAGCACCTCACTCGATGGCGCGATCACGACGCGCACCAGGCCGCCCGCCGCCACACCGACGACGAACGCCCCACGCGCCTGGTCTTCATCGCCCACTCCATGGGCGGCCTGATCACCCACGCCGCCCTCACCCTCGGCCACGACAACGACCTCATCGACGACACCCGCGGCGTCATGACGCTGGGCACCCCCTTCCACGGCTCCGTCCTCGCCGCCCAGATCCTCAATACCGGCCAGGGCTCGCCCATTCCCCTGCCCCACAGCCGACTGCGCGCCCTGGCCGCCGCCATGCCCGGCGTCCACGACCTGCTCCCCCGCTTCCCCTGCCTCGACGAAGGCCTCGACGTCCGCCGCCTGACCCCCACCGATGTCGCGGACCTCGGCGGCGACAAAGACCTCGCCACCGCGTCCCAGGCCTTCCACGACCGGCAAAGCGCTCATCCCCTGCCCCGTCACCGCGCCGTCGCCGGAATCCGCCAGCCCACCCTCCAGTCCCTGACCCTGGACAACGGACAGGTGACCGCCCTCCACCACCGCTTCGCACACCACGCCGACGGGGAACTCCGCCGCGACGTCCACGGCGTCCCCCTGCGCTTCGAGGGGGACGGCGATGGCACCGTCCACCGGCAGTCCGCGGTCCTGGCACCCGGCGCCATGCCCATCGCCCTGCAGCACGGAGCCCTTGCCCAGGGTGAAGCGGCCCTCCAGACAGTCACCGATTTCCTCGTCCACGACGAGACCTTCGGCCCCGACCAGGCGGACGGCGGCCTCGGGCTGGAACTGCCCGACTACGTCACCGCCCGCACCGAGTGGGACATCCATCTCACCGGCACCGACGACCCGGCCGGCATCGACTGCACCGTCACCGGCGTCGACACCGCGCACCAGCGCGACGCGAGACTCCACGCCACCGACGACGAGACCCTCACCGCCCGTGTCTCCGTACCCGAACCCGGCCTCTACCGGATCACCGTGCGGTCACCCACCACCCCCGCCCTCACCCAACTGGTGCTCGCCGGACCGGACACCCCACTGTTGCCGGAAGCTGAATAGCGTCGCCGGAGACAGTCCGAACGGGCGTACGCGCAGGGGCCGTTCCCCGCGGGCGGGGGAAGCACAGGTCTTAGACTCCGGACGCATGGATACGGAAACCCTCTGGGCCGATGTGGCGATCGGCGGCGAACTCCCGGTCCGGCGGCTCGGGTTCGGGACCGGCGGGCTCGTCGGGCCCGGCTACTGGGGTCCGCGGCACGACGATCCGCAGCGTTCCACGGCCCTGTTGCGCCGCGCCGTCGAGTGCGGGGTCACGCTGATCGACACCGCCGACAACTACGGCCCGGACGTGGCCGAGGAGTTGGTGGCGCGCGCCCTGTACCCCTATCCGGACGGGGTGGTGATCGCGACGAAGGGAGGCGTGGTCCGCACCGGGCCGGACGTCTGGCACCTCGCGGGGCGCCCGGAGCAGCTGCGTGCCATGTGTGAGGCGAGCCTGCGCCGTCTGCGTACCGACACCCTCGACCTGTACCAGCTGCACCGGCTCGACCCGGACGTGCCGATGGCCGACCAGCTGGGCGCGCTGCTGGACCTCCGGCAGGAGGGCAAGATCCGGCACATCGGTCTGGACTCCGTCGACACGGACGAGCTGGCCCGGGCCCGGGAGATCGCCCCCGTCGCGTCCGTGCAGAACCGCTACAACCTGCTGGACCGCGCGGCCGAGGACGTGCTGGCGCTGTGCGAGAGGGAGGGCATCGCGTTCCTGCCGTGGTTCCCGCTGGGGAACGGTGCCCTGGCCGGCGACGCGGGCGCCGCACTCACCGCGGTCGCCGCCCGGCACGGCGCGACCACCGGCCAGATCGCCCTCGCCTGGCTCCTGCACCACTCCCCCGTCCTGCTCCCCACCCCCGGTACGGGCTCACCCGCCCACCTCGACGAGAACCTCGCGGCGGGCCGGATCGCCCTCACGGAGGAGGACGTGACGCAGCTGGACGCGTTGGCGTAGGGCCCGTTGGGACGCGGGACGGTTGGGACGCGGGACCGTTGGGACGCGGCCCGGCCCGCGGTCCTCAGCGCGCCGTGCCGGGCGGAGTCGGCATCGTGGCGACCGGTATCGATGCCGTCCCGGCCGGTGCCGAGGTCGCGCCGCCCGGTGATGCTGCCGTTCCGGCCCGTGCCGGTGTCGTGCCGAGCGGTTTCGATGCCGTGCTGACCAGCGTTACGGAGCCGCTCGGCTGCTCGGGGACGTTGTATCCGGCCGGTGTCCGGTCAGGGGAGACCGGGGCGGTCGGGGTGATCGTGCGGGACACCAGGGTGGCGGTGAGCGCGCTCGCTCCCACCAGGCAGGCGGCGAGCTGACGGCGGGCCCACACGGTGACGGCCGGGACGGTGTGCGGTTTGCGGTGTCGGGCCATGGGGTGACTTCCTTGCGGGTCGGGCGGTGGGGGTGGTGGGGGGCGGTGATTGGGGACGGCCCGCCGGTGGGTCCGGCGAGGGGGCTCAGAAGGTGAACTGCTCGGAGTGGATGCGGTCGGCCGGCACCCCGGCCCGTTCCAGGGCGGCGACCGCGGCCGTGGACATGCCGGGCGGGCCGCACAGATAGACGTCGTGCTGCGCCAGGTCCGGAACGAGGTTGCGCAGGGCCTGCGGCGCCAGCGGATCGAAGGAGCCGTCGGACGGGCCGAGGAGGTAGTGCAGCGCCGCGCCACGGGCCGCGGCGATCCCCTCCAGCTCCTCCCGCAGCACCAACTGGGCGGCGTTGCCCGCCCGGTAGAGGAGCGTGAGATCCCCCGGCTCACCCGGCAGGGTCTCGAAGAGCGCACGCATCGGCGTGATCCCGACGCCGCCGGCGAGCAGCAGCACCTTGCGCCGGGTCCGCCGGTGTGCGGTCATGGCGCCGAACGGGCCGGTGGCCAGCACCCGTACGCCCGGCCGCAGCCGGCGAATCCGGCGGGTGTGGTCGCCGCACGCCTTCACGGTGATCCGGAGGGTGTCGTCGCGCACGGGCGCGGAGAGCGAGAAGGGCAGGGCGGTCCGCCACAGCCGCCGGGACAGGAACCGCCAGCGGAAGAACTGCCCCGGCTCGGCCCGCAGTGCGTCCAGCCCCAGGCCCTGCATGACGACCGAGACCACGTCCGGCCCCTCGACCCGCACCTCGGTCACCCGCAGGCTGTGCCGCAGCGCCTGGCGCGCGGGGACGACCAGGCGGTACCAGACCAGCAGGGTGCCGACGGTGGTGTGCAGCAGCGTCCACAGCCAGGCGGCGAACGGGCCGCCGGCCAGATCCGGTCCGGCGAGCTGGTGGGCGAAGGCGAGGGCGGCGCCCACATAGGTCAGCAGATGGACGGCGCGCCAGGTCTCATGGCGTACCCGGCGGCGGGCCGTACGGGCCGAGGTGACGCCGACGGCGGCGAGCAGCGCGGTGCCGACGGCGGCCGCGGCCAGGCCCGGGTAGCCCATCAGGTCGACGGTGGCGTCGAAGACGTCGGTACCGGTGTGGACGGCGTAGCCGCACAGCGCGAAGAGGGTGTGGGCGAAGCACAGGGTGAGGACATGGCGGCCGCCGAGGGCGTGCCAGCGGGCCAGCCGGTCGGCGCCGACGCCGTGTTCGATGGCCGGGACCCGGGCCATCAGCAGCAGCATCACCAGGATTCCGTAGCCCGCGAGCAGTCCGGTGAGGTGGGCCAGGGTGGCGAACAGCGCGTCGAGCCGCACCGAGGGCTCGGCCTGCGCCAGCCACAGGCCGACGATCACCACCGCACCGAGGCCCAGCACCCGCAGCAACGCCATCGGCGAGAGGCGCAGCGGAGGCGCGGGCACGGGCGCCCTACGGGGCGCGTAGTGCGGCCGGGGCGGCACGTACCGGGGGGTGAGCCGCGAGTACAGCGGATGGGTGGAGGGCGGTTCGGCGGGGTCCGGAGGCGGGGCGCCAGGACTGGGCGCGCCGCCCGGTGCGTACCCGTCGCTGAGGTCGGCCTGGATCGTCACGGCGTTGAAAATACGGCCGTCCGGACACCGCAAACAGCAGGTCAGGCCCTCTCCGCAGATCCTTAAGGCAGCCTTGAGGATCGGCTGACCGGGGGTTAAGAACCACGGGTGCGGCAGTGCCGCTCCGGTTCCGGCCTTCTCATCCCAACAGCTCGGCCAGACGGGCGCCCCGGCTCTCCGCGACGCGGTGCACGTCGGCCAGCGCGGCGGTCAAGTCCTCTGCCAGGAGGTGGATTTCCCCCGGCGTCCAGCACCGTCCCGCCAGTACCGCCCGCGCCTCCCCGATCAGCTCGGCGGCGGAACCGAGCTGCTTCGCCTCGACGATGTCGGCGGTGCGGGACACATAACCGGTCCCGTCGCCTGCGAGGTAACAGGGCTTCCCGTCGGGGCTCGACCAGGGCAGGAGCCTTGGGGTGGACTCGGTCATCGCGCTAACTCCCTTGCTGTCCTTGGTAACTGGATGTAGCCAATTGGTCACCTGGGTAACGCGTCGGGCAATAGGATCGGAGTGCTTGAAGCGGCCGTCCGCAAGTCTGCGAGCTGCCGCTGTACCGGCACGCATCCACATGCCGAGAGGTCATGGCGTTGGACGAAACGACCCCGCCCGAGCACTTGAATCCGCTGCAACGCTTCGGGCGCGACATCAAACAGGTACGACTGGCCCGCAAACTCACCCAGAAGCAGCTGGGCAAGGCCACCGGCTACTCCGAGGGCTACGTCAGCAAGGTCGAATCCGGCACACTCCTGCCCCGCCCCAGCGAGAAGTTCGCCAAGGGCTGCGATCTCACCTTCGGGACGGGGGAGTTGTTCGCGGGGTTGCTGCGGAGGATCGAGGAAGGCGACCACCCGAGCTGGTTCGTGCCGTATCTGAACCTGGAGCGGAAGGCGTCGCGGATACTGGACTACTCGACGGGCCTCGTGAAGGGCCTTCTCCAGACGGAGAGTTACGCACAGGCCATCTTCGAAGCGTACTTCTCCCGGGAAGAGTCGGAGGTGATCGAAAGCAAGGTCGCCGCGCGTCTGCGGCGACGCGAAGTCTTCGAGCTGAGCACTCCGCCTTTCCTGTGGGCCATCGTGCATGAGTCGTGCCTACGAACGGTCGTAGGGGGACCCGAGATTATGGCCGAGCAGCTTGAGTACCTGCTGACCGCCGCCGCAACACCGAACATCAAGCTCCAGGTCATGCCGTTCTCGGCAGGCGCTCCGGCCGCACACGCGAAGCCCTTTACAGTGCTCCGCTTCACAGACTCCCGCACGGTGCTCTATACGGAGACCCGGGTAGGAGGCAGGATGCACGACTCCGCACAAACGGTCGACGCCGCTCTGGATGACTACGATCTGCTCAGGGCACACGCGTTGGCCCCCGATCGATCAGTGGCCTTGATCGAAACTCTGCTGAAGGAGTACCGCGCATGAGCGCCGCCCTGAATCTCGCCGGAGCCGAGTGGCTCAAGTCGTCCTACAGCGACGCCAGCGGCGGGGACTGCATCGAGTTCACGCGCGACTTCGCCTGGCTCAAGTCCTCGTACAGCGACGCCAACGGCGGCGAGTGCGTCGAGTTCACGCGCGACCTCACCTGGGCCAAGTCGTCCCACAGCGACGCCAACGGCGGCCAGTGCCTCGAATTCTCCCGCGGTCTCACCGAACCCCACGGACTCGTCCCCGTGCGTGACAGCAAGGCCCCGGACGGACCCGCGCTCATATTCCCCGCGCGCGACTGGTCCTCGTTCGTCTCGGCGGTCAAGCGCGGGCAGTTCACCGCCTGACGGGCCACCCAGGAGCAGGCCACCGGGAAAACCGCTTGAGCGCGGCGGCATCGAGCTGCAGTTCGTCGGATCGGGCCGCTGAAGGACATGTCGTACGGGGTGCGGCAGTTCCTCCTGACCGATCCGGGCGGCAACTGCCTCCGTATCGGTCAGCCGACGGGCGCGGACCCGCACCACCGGCCCGCGCCCGAGGAGACCTTCGCGCGCGCCCTGCATCACGCGTCGCTCCTGGCGGACTCCAAGCAGGACCCGTTGGCGGCCGCCAAGGTCATCGACCGGGCTCTGCGCCTCGGCGAGCGGCCCACGCCCGTGCAGCTCCTCGGCCTCCTGGTGCTGCGCGCGGACGTCGCCGGGCGGCTCGGCGACAGCGGCGCCCGGGCGACCGCGCTCACCCGGGCCGACGCCGTCCATCTCACCGCCGGGGAAAGGGAGTCGGCCCGCGACAGCCTCGTGCGGCTGGAGGAGCTGCGGGAGGCCGGCTCCGCTTCCTGACGGCTGGTTGCCGCCCGGCAGCGGTGCCGGGCAGGCGGGGTTACGGCTCGATGGTGACCGGCTTCTCGGCACGCAGGTCGCTGACGAAGCCCCCCTTGATCACGCGCGTCCAGTAGGAGTGGGCGCGGGCATCGGACGGAATGTCGGCGTCGCGCTCCAGCTTGCGGTCCATCGAGGTGGCACCGGCCCGGACGTCCCACTGGAACGTGTAGGGGTGCCAGATGCCGATCTCGCTGGAGTAGAAGGGCTTGCGCTCCATCAGGACGACCTGGTCCGGGTTGCCCTGCGCGGGCTTCCACGTGACGCGGACAGTGGCCGCGTCGAGGCGGTCGACGGACGTCAGCTCCGGCGCCTTCGGGATCACCGAAGAGGCGGCGGGCTTGAGGTCGTTGCTGTGGATCGTGCGCGGTACGGACGGATCGTAGTTCTCCGGGCGCTCCAGCTTCCCTGTGACGCGGAGCGCGGTGGGGGCCTGACCGCGCCCGGCCGCGCACGCGTCGACCTGGACGACCTTGCGCCAGTCGCCGGAGAACCTCACGTAGTCCTCCTTCTGGGGCGTCAGCTCGCGCGCGCCGTCGCCGAAGACCCCGCTCACCGAGTAGACGTAGCGGGAGTCGTGGGAGCGGACCACCTGGTAGCCGCAGCGGTCCACGGCCGCGGCGCGCGCGTCGACCGCCGGCCGGAGCGAGGACGCGTCGCCGGCGGGGGCCGACGGGGCCGCGGCGGCGGCGCCCGCACCCGAGGCGAGGGCACCGAGACTCAGCGCGCAGGTGGCGATGGCGGCAGCCATACGAGAGGTCATGCATCCTCCGGTGACATCCAACGGCCCACGGGGAGCCGGGGAGCAGATGACGTGCTGGGCCGGCCCGGCCACCTCTACGGCCTGAGCACGGATTCGGCTGCGGCACGGGAAGCCTCGGACGCTGGGTCGGCCCTGACCGGGATCGCCCGATCTGGGCTGGACGCTATCGGCAATTGACGGTCAAGACCAAGTCAATGAATGGTAAAGCGACGGTTTTGCGTCAGCCTTTGGCCGAGGCCGTTCGGGGCGGCGACGCGGGGGCGACGCGGGGGCGCGCTCCGCCCGGCCGGGGCGGGCAAACGGACACGTTCGGCGCCGGATCACACTCGGCAGCGGAACACCTTCGGCACGGCACCGGGAGTCCCCCGTCCGGGCGCCCCACCTGGCGAGGTGCGGTCCGCGCGCAGACCATGGCGACACAGCGGATGGCGGCCGGTGAGAGCGGCCGCGCGCCGGGAGTCCTCCAGGAGATGCGATGCGTCAGACCCGTCTTGCCGGGGAGCCTGCCGAGTACGCCGAGGCCCGCGAGGAGCTGCGGCAGGCCGAGATCGAGCTGATGCGCCGGCGCGAACAGGTCGCCGAGCTGCGGCGGCGGCTGCCGCTGGGGCCTGTAGTCGACGACTACGTCTTCGATGAGGGGCCCGCGGATCTGGAGGCCGGGGACGAACCGGCGAGGGCCGTGCGGCTCAGCGAGCTGTTCAGCGAGCCGGGACGCGACCTGATCGTCTACCACTTCATGTTCGGCAAGCAGCAGAAGCAGGCCTGCCCCATGTGCACGATGTGGATCGACGGCTTCAACGGGGTCGTCGACCACCTCACGCAGAACGTCGACTTCGCCGTCGTCGCCGCGGCCGGGCTGCCGGTGCTGCGCGCCTACGCACGCGACCGGAAGTGGACGAACCTGCGGCTGCTCAGCGCCGGGGCGAGCACCTTCAAGTACGACCTGGGCAGCGAGGACGCCGACGGCAGCCAGGACTCGACGGTGTCGGTGTTCACCCGCGACGACACCGGGGCGGTGCGCCACGTCTACTCGGTGCACCCCCGGATGGCCGAGGACATCGACCAGCGCGGCATCGACCTGCTCACCCCGGTATGGCACCTGCTCGACCTCACGCCCGGGGGCCGCGGCGACTGGTTCCCCTCGCTCCGTTACTAGGGGGGAGTTGGAGGTCCGTGCGCGGAACCTCCGTATCGCCGATGCGGCGTGTACCGGTGGGTGCTCTCGTATCCCGGTGACCAGGAGCCAACGGTGCCGAGTGCACGCATGACCGGCGCGCATGACCCAGCAGCCCTGACGGCCGTCCTCTACCAGCAGGCTCCCGGAACCAAGTCCCGGGAGCCTGCCGCGTATACGGCGTCTGCGGCCCGGCGCGGGGCTCCTCGTCTCCTGCCGCTGGCCCGCCGTATGAGACGGCTTCTTAGAAGCCTCTTAAGACTCGGGACTATCCAGTCCTCATGACATCCGACGTTTCCAGGTCCCCTCGGGACACCGGCCGTGGCCGGGCCACCGCCACCCGCGTTCTCGCCGCCTCCCTGGCCCTCACCGCGACCACCTTCGGGGTGGCCGGATGTGACAGTGCCTCGGCCGGCACGCTGGAGGGCAGCCGGCTCGAACTGCCGGTGGCCGGTGGTACGGCCGTGGTCGACACCGCCTCGCTGGCGGTGAGCGCGCGTACCGCGGGCGCGCGGGAGCTGGTGCTGTCCGGTCCGGCGGGTGGCGGCGGGCTCGGGAAGCCGGGGCCGGTGACGCGGACGGGCGACGGGGCCAGCTGGACGTACCCCGCCAAGGGGCTGAAGGTGACGGCCGGTTCGGAGCGCGGGCGGCTGCGGATCAAGCTGCGGGCGGACCGTGACGGGTCGGTCAGCTGGCCGGTGACCGGTACCGACCGGGGCGCGTCCGCCCTGCAACTGCCGCGCGGGGAGGGCCTGGACGTGCCGGTGCGGGACGCGTTCTGGAACCGCGGGGCGGAGAAGGGCGGACTGGACGGCAGCTCCGTCGACGTGGGCGAGGGGCTCTCGCTTCCGCTGTGGGGCTACTCCATGGGCGGCGGCAAGGGCGGTTCCGGCGGCGGGGCCGGTGTCAGCTATCTGACGCCCACCGACATCGGGACCTCGCTCCGCTTCGCCTCCACGGGCGGGCGGCTGCGCACCACCGCCGCGCACGCCTTCGACGCCGGTGAGGGGACCCGCGACTACGAGGTCTCCTTCGCCCTGACCGACGGCAACCCGGTCGCCCCCGCCACCGACTACCGCTCCTACCTGGCCCAGCACGGACAGCTCGGCAGCCTGCGGCAGAAGATCCGGCAGAACCCGGCCAACGGCAAGCTGCTCGGCGCCTTCCACGCCTATGTATGGGGCGATGCCCGGACCGCCTCCGGGGTCGGCAGGATGAAGCAGCTGGGCGTGGACCGGATGTGGCTCGGGTACGACGCCGGTCCGGACCCGATGAACGCCGCGGCGGTGCGGGCCGCCAAGAAGGCGGGCTACCTCGTCGGCCCGTACGACACCTTCGCCAACGGGCAGGACCCGAAGACCGCCGACAGCCCCACCTCGGTCTGGCCCGGCCGGGTCTACCCCGACTTCTGTATACGGAAGGCGGACGGCACCCCGGAGGGCGGGTTCGGGGACCGCGGCTGCTACCTCAGCTCCCGCGCCTTCGAGAAGGCGGAGCCGGGCAGGCACTACCTCGCCGACCGCACCCGCACGATGGTCGCCAACGGCGCGGACAGCTACTTCCTCGACGTGGACGCGACGGGTGAGGTGTTCCGCGACCACGGCAAGGGCCATGAGATGACCAAGGCCGGTGACCGTGAGATGCGGCTCGCGCGGATGCGGCGGCTGTCGAAGAACCTCGTCCTCGGCTCGGAGTCCGCGCAGGCCTGGGCCAACAAGGTGGTGGCCTACGACCACGGCTCGGGCACCCCGGCCGCCGACGGCCTGTGGAAGCTGGAGAAGGACCGCGAGAACTGGGGCGGCTACTACCCGGAGAAGGCCCCGAGCATCTTCTTCAAGCCGGTGAAGCTGCCCGCCGAGCTGGCCACGGCCATGTACGACCCCACGTACCGGGTGCCCCTGTACGAGACCGCGCTGCACGGCTCGCTGGTCAACGCCGAGCGGTGGGAGCTGTCCTACGAGAAGCTGCCGGACCAGAAGACCAGCCGGGCGCTGCTGGCGATGCTCTACAACACCCCGCTCAACTACGTCCTCGACGGCCCGACGCTGGAGAAGAACGGGCGCGAGCTGGCCAGGCTGCAGAAGTACTTCTCGCCGCTGCACCGGGCGGCCGGAACCGAGCAGCTGACCTCGTTCCGGTGGCTGACCGGTGACCGCGGCGTACAGCGCACGGTCTTCGGGGACGGTGCGCTGACCGTCACCGCCAACTTCGGCAGCCGCGCCCACGACGGCCTGCCGGGCGGCTGTGTCGACGCCCGGCTGCGCACCGACAAGCAGCCGCGGCGGCTGTGCCCGGCGCAGCCTCAGGGCTGACCCTGAGGGGCAGGGGCGGGCCGGAGTGGTCCGCCCCCCTACGGGTTCCCCGCCCTCACACGGCCGTCCGCGCGCCACTGAGGGCAGCGTTCCGCCCGGGAAACAGAGCAGATGCGGGCGGGTAACAGCAGGGCCGCAGGCTGCTGAACATGACCTCGATGCCGCCGCACCCGGAAGCCACGCCAGCCGCCGCGCCTGGCACCGCCCCCACCCTCGTTCTCGTCGGCCACGGCATGGTCGGCCAGCGCTTCCTGGAGGAGCTGGCCGACCGCGGTGTCACCGGGCGGGCGCGGGTGGTCGTGCTGTGCGAGGAGCCCCGCCCGGCCTACGACCGCGTCCAGCTGACGTCGTACTTCGCCGGCCGCACCCCGGACGACCTGAGTCTCGTCGACCCGGACTTCATGGCCCGGCACGGCATCGAACTGCACCTCGGCGACCCCGCCACCGCCGTCGACCGCGAGGCCCGCACGGTCACCGCCCGTAGTGGCCTGACCGTCCGCTACGACGCCCTGGTGCTGGCCACCGGCTCCTACCCGTTCGTCCCGCCGGTGCCCGGCAAGGACAGCGCGGGCTGTTTCGTCTACCGCACCCTCGACGACCTGTTCGCCATCGAGGAGTACGCGAAGCACGCCCGCACCGGCGTGGTCGTCGGCGGCGGGCTGCTCGGCCTGGAGGCGGCCGGGGCGCTGAAGGGGCTGGGGCTGCGCACCCACATCGTGGAGTTCGCGCCGCGGCTGATGGCCCTCCAGGTCGACGAGGGCGGCGGCCGCGCGCTGCGCCGTACCGTCGAGGAGATGGGCCTGGAGGTGCACACCGGCGTCGGCGGCAAGGAGATCGTCGCGGACGGGGCCGGTGCGGTGACCGCCATGGGCCTGTCGGACGACTCCCGTATCGAGACCGATCTGGTGGTCTTCTCGGCCGGTGTCCGGCCCCGCGACCAGCTCGCCCGGGACTGCGGGCTGCCGGTCGGCGACCGCGGCGGCGTCGTCGTCGACGAGCGGTGCCGCACCGCCGACCCGGCCGTGTACGCGATCGGCGAGTGCGCGCTGGCCGCCGACGGCCGGGTCTACGGACTGGTCGCGCCGGGCTACGACATGGCCCGCGCGGCCGCCGCCACCCTCGCCGACACCCTCGGCGCCGGCACCGGGGCGTCCGAGGGCTTCACCGGCGCCGACCTGTCCACCAAGCTCAAGCTGCTCGGGGTGGACGTCGCCTCCTTCGGCGACGCGCAGGGCACCACCGACGGCTGCCTCGACGTGGTCTACGCGGACGCCCGCAGCGGCGTCTACAAGAAGCTGGTGATCGGCGCCGCGGGCGAGCTGCTGGGCGGGGTGCTGGTCGGTGACGCCGAGGCGTACGGCATGCTGCGGCCGCTGACCGGCAGCGTGCCGCCGGTGCCGCCCGAGCAGCTGGTGCTGCCCGCCGGGGCCGAGGGCGGGGGCGCCGCGCTCGGCCCGTCCGCGCTGCCGGACGGCGCGGTGCTGTGCAACTGCCACAACGTGACCAAGGGGACGGTCCGGGCGGCGGTCACCGAGCACTCCTGCGGGACGCTGCCCGAGATCAAGAAGTGCACCAAGGCCGGTACCGGCTGCGGCAGTTGCGTGAAGTCGCTGACCGCCGTGATGAACGACGAGCTGACCGCGTCCGGCGCCACCCTCGACACCGGGCTGTGCGGCTGTTTCCCGCACACCCGCGCCGAGCTCTACGAGATCGTCCGCACCCTGCGGCTGACGTCCTTCGCCGCGCTGCTGGACTCGCACGGCCGCCCGGAGGCCAGGAACGGTGACGGCTGCGAGATCTGCAAGCCCACCGTCGGTTCGATCATCGCCTCCCTCGCGCCCAGTGTCGGCGCCGACGGCTACGTCCTCGACGGCGAACAGGCCGCCCTCCAGGACACCAACGACCACTTCCTCGCCAACCTCCAGCGCAACGGCTCGTACTCGATCGTGCCCCGCATCCCCGGCGGGGAGATCACCCCGGACAAGCTGATCGTGATCGGTGAGGTGGCCCGCGACTTCGGCCTCTACACCAAGATCACAGGCGGTCAGCGGATCGACCTCTTCGGCGCCCGGGTCGACCAACTCCCGCAGGTGTGGGCCCGGTTGGTGGACGCGGGCTTCGAGTCGGGGCACGCGTACGGCAAGGCGCTGCGCACCGTGAAGTCGTGTGTGGGGCAGACCTGGTGCCGCTACGGCGTACAGGACTCGGTCCGTATGGCCATCGACCTGGAGCTGCGCTACCGGGGGCTGCGCTCCCCGCACAAACTGAAGTCCGCGGTGTCCGGGTGCGCGCGGGAGTGCGCGGAGGCCCGCGGCAAGGACTTCGGCGTCATCGCCACCTCCAACGGCTGGAACCTGTACGTGGGCGGAAACGGCGGCGCCGATCCGCGCCACGCCGACCTGCTCGCCCAGGACCTGACCGACGCCGAGCTGATCCGCCTGATCGACCGCTTCCTGATGTTCTACATCCGCACCGCCGACCGGCTGGAGCGCACCTCCGCCTGGCTGGAGCGGATCGAGGGCGGCCTCGACCACGTCCGGGACGTCGTCGTGCATGACTCCCTGGGGCTGTGCGACGAGCTGGAAGCCCTGATGGCGGCCCATGTCACCCACTACCGCGACGAGTGGGCCGAGACCCTCGCCGACCCGGAGCGGCTGGCCCGCTTCGTCTCCTTCGTCAACGCGCCCGACGCGCCCGACCCGTCCGTCCGCTTCGTGCCGGAACGCGACCAGGTCAAGCCGGACCTGACGCTGCTGGCCGGGCCGACCCTGCCCGTTCGCACCCTGGAAGGGATCTCCGTCTGATGACCACCGCCACCGCTTCGCTCACCTGCACCGAGAAAGACATCGAGGCCGCCACCACGGCCGCCACGGTCGAGATCCGTTGCCCCGAGGGCTGGGTCGCGGTCTGCGCGCCGGCCGACCTCATCCCGGGGCGCGGTGTCGCCGCGCTCCTCCCGGACGGCACCCAGGCCGCGCTCTTCGCCGACCGCGCCGGGCAGACCTACGCGATCGCCAACCGCGACCCGTTCACCGGCGCCCAGGTCCTCTCCCGCGGCCTGACCGGCTCCGCCGACGGCCGCCCGTTCGTGGCATCGCCCCTGCTCAAGCAGCGTTTCGACCTGGCGTCGGGGAGCTGCCTGGACGATCCGTCGGTGTCGGTACCGACGTATCGCGTACGGAGCGTGCCGGGCCGGCGGGGCGCGCGAGGCGGGCAGGGCGTGTAGGGCAGGCGGGGCGTGCGGGGCGGGGTGGCCGGGTGGTCGTCGCTCGCGGCCGCCGGGACTAACGCGCAACCTTTCGGTTGCACCTCCTTCGCCTACGTGCAACCCTTGGGTAGCACGTAAGGCTTCAGCGGCCGACCCGAGAACGGCAGGAGGCGCACGTCATGAGCACCGACGGCAACCAGAACACCGGCACCGGCACCGACGGGGGCACGGGCAGCGGCGGCGGCCAGGACCGTATCGAGCGGGAGATCAGCATCGCCGCGCCCGTCGAGCGGGTCTGGGCCGTGCTCACCGAGCCGGAGCATGTCGGCTCGTGGTTCGGGCAGGGCGAGCCCACACCGGTCGACCTGCGGCCGGGCGGCATCATGCGGCTCGACCACGGCGAGTACGGCCAGTTCCCGACCACCGTCGTGACCGTGGACCCGCCGCACCGCTTCTCGTACCGCTGGGCCAGCGCCTTCCCGGGCGAGGTGGCGACCGAGGGCAACTCCACCCTCGTCGAGTTCACGCTCACCCCGGAGGGCGACGGCACCCGGCTGCGCGTCGTGGAGACCGGATTCGCCGCGCTCACCATCCCCGAGGAGCGGCGGAAGACGGCCGGTTACGAGAGCCACTCGGCGGGCTGGTCCGGCCAGGTGGAGAACATCCGGCGGTACACGGAGCAGCTCGCGGCATGACGAAGAAGGCAGCGCCGGGGCCGGAGGCCGGGGCGGAAGCAGGACCGGACGCCGGGGCCGGAGCAGGACCGGACGCCGGGGCCGGAGCAGGGCCGGAGCGTCACGCGGGCGCGGGCCCCGGCGCGGGCGGGGACGCCGTG
Source organism: Streptomyces sp. NPDC001219 (assembly GCF_053597915.1). NCBI lineage: Bacteria > Bacillati > Actinomycetota > Actinomycetes > Kitasatosporales > Streptomycetaceae > Streptomyces > Streptomyces sp. NPDC001219. Next base: position 154,572 of record NZ_JBSFJF010000002.1, read on the forward strand.
GCGGAGGTGTTCGCCGCCCTGGCGGACCCGACCCGGCGCCGGATACTCGACGCCCTCGCCGCCCACGGCGAGGCGACCGCCACGGTCCTGGCGGCGGAACTCCCCGTCAGCCGCCAGGCCATCGTCAAACACCTGGGCGTCCTGGACCGGGCCGGTCTGGTCGCCGGCCACCGGGAGGGCAGGGAAGCCCGCTACCGGGTCATCCCGGAGCGGCTGGGGGTCACCGCCCGGTGGATGGACCGGGTGGCCGCCGCCTGGGACACCCGCCTCTCGGCCATCAAGCGCCTCGCCGAAGGGGAGTGAGCCTGGGCGGGGCGGTCACGACGGGCGTTCTGTGGTGGGGGCGTCTCTCGGGGCCCTCGGTGGGGGCGTCCCCCGGTGGGTGGGGCCGTCGCGGACGTGGGGGTGGTGGCGGCCGGGGGTCCGGGCGCGCCGCGGCCGTCGCCTCCGCCCCTCCTCCGCCCCTCCGGCCCCATCCGTCCCAGCACGCGGCGTAACCTGGTTGCCCCCCTACGGAGGAGCGCAGGCGTGACCAGGTGGAACACCAGCCATATCCCCGACCAGACGGGCCGCTCGGCAGTCGTCACGGGCGCGAACAGCGGCATCGGCTATGTCACCGCACGCGAACTGGCCCGCCAGGGCGCCCGTGTCCTGCTGGCCTGCCGTAGCGAGACGCGCGGGATCGCCGCCCTGGACCGGCTGCGCGCCGAAGTGCCCACCGCCGAGGCCGAGTTCCGGCCGCTCGACCTGGCCGACCTGTCCTCCGTACGCGACTTCGCCGCCGCCCTCGACGACTTCGACGGCGACCGCCTCGACCTGCTCATCAACAACGCGGGGGTGATGGCCCTGCCGCACCGCACCACCGCCGACGGCTTCGAGATGCAGTTCGGCACCAACCACCTCGGTCACTTCGCACTGACCGGGCTGCTGCTGCCCAAGCTCCTCGCCACGCCCGGCGCCCGGGTCGTCACCGTCTCCAGCATGCTGCACGCCCTCGCCGACCTCGACCACAGCGACCTCAACAGCGAGCACTCCTATCGCCGCTGGATCGCCTACGCCCGCTCCAAGAGCGCCAACCTCCTGTTCGTCCACGAGCTGGCCCGGCGGCTGGCCGCGGCCGGTTCACAGGTCGTGCCGGCCGCCTCGCACCCCGGCTACGCCTCCACCAACCTCCAGACCGCGGGCGCCCGGATGGAGGGCCGCAGCTCCGCCGAGCGGGCCATCGAACTCGCCAACCGCCTCGTCGCGCAATCCCCGGACGGCGGCGCCCTGGGCACCCTCTGCGCGGCCACCGCCCCGCACATGCGGCCGGACTCCTTCATCGGCCCGCGCAGCGGACTGCGCGGCGCGCCCGCCCAGTCCTTCCGCGCACCGTGGACCAAGAAGGACGCCAACAGCGAGCGCCTGTGGGCCGCCTCGGAGCAACTCACCGGTGTCCGCTACGACTTCTCCCGGCCCGCCGCGGCGTTCTGACCCCTACGGGGCATGGAAAGATCCGTACCCGTGTACGAGCGACCTTTCCCTCCACAGCAGCCCTCCCAGCCGGGGCCGCCGCCTCCCTATCCGCACCAGCCTCACCCGTATGCCCAGCAGCAGCCGCAGGCACCACAACAGCCGCAGGCGCCGCAGCACCCCTACCAGGGTCAGCAGCCTCCCTACCAGGGTCCGCAGCAGGGTCAGCAACCCCCGTATCAGGGGTACCAGCAGCCGTATCAGGGACAGCAGCACCCGTACCAGGAGCCGCAGCACCCCTATCAGGGCGCCCCGTATCCCTCTCAGGGTGCGCCGCATCCCTCTCAGGGGCCGCAGCACCCGTATGCCCAGCAGCCCGCTCCCCACGACCCGTACGCTCCGCGCGCCGCGGCCGTGCGCGTCCCCGAAGAGGCGGACACCATGCGCCGGTTCGGGGCGATCCTCCTCGACGGGCTGCTGGCCCTGACCGCCGCGTACGTCGCGCTCAGCTCCGCCGCCGACCTGCCCGGCCTGCAGACCTTCTACGCGGTCGCGGGCGCGGGCTTCGGCCTCTCGTTCCTCAACCATGTGGTGCTGACCCGGATCGCGGGCGCGAGCCTGGGCAAGTTCGCGACCCGTACCCGTGTCGTCCTCGAGACGGACGCCAGCCGGCCGCGGGCCCCCCGCCTCTTCCGCCGCTGGCTGGGCGGCTACCTCTTCCTGGTGGTCTGGATCATCGCCGCCTGCTTCAACCTGGAGGACGACCCCGATGACTTCTGCGGGGTCCGGCTGGTCCGCTTCCGTGACCTGAGGGCGGCACTCGGGGCACCCCTCAGCTGAGCTGGGCCGGCGGCGGGCCGCGGCCGTACGCCGGGCACGCCGGGCAGGCACCACCCTGCCGGGAGACCCTCACGGCGCCCCGCCCTCCCCCCCCAACTCACCGCCCTCCCCCGCGTCAAGAACCCGTGAAGAACGGGCCGCCGTCCGCCAAGGGGCCGCCAAGGCCCGCGGCGGCGGCCCGCGCGCCCCGCACGCCGGCCTGGTCCCGCACGGCACGCACGGAGGTACGACGCACGATGCCGCAGGTGTCCCAGCCCGACGGCCGGCCGGAGGTACGACGGCCGGACGGCGCTCTGCCTGGCCGTCCTCGTCCTTCTCACCGCCCTCAACCTGCGCGGCATCGTCGACACGGCGAAGGCCTTCCTCGTGCCCACCGCCGTCTTCGTCGGCGCCATCCTGACGGTGATCGCCGCCGGGCTCCTCCGCTCCGCCCCGGCCGCCACCACCAGCGCCGACGGACACGCCTCCGCCCTCGCCGACAACGCCATCGCGGTGGGCGCCCTGCTGCTGCTCAAGGCGTTCGCGGCCGGCTGCTCGGCGCTGACGGGCGTCGAGGCGGTGGCCAACGCGGTGCCGTCCTTCCGCGCACCGGCGGCCCGGCGCGCCCAGCGCACCGAGGTCGCACTCGGGGTGCTGCTCGGGGTGATGCTGATCGGGCTGTCCGTCCTCATCGGCCGCTTCCACCTCCAGCCGGTCGAAGGCGTCACCGTCCTCGCCCAGCTCGCGGACGCCTCCCTCGGCCACCACGCCGCGTTCTACGTCGTCCAGTTCGCCACCATGGTGCTGCCGGCCCTCGCCGCGAACACCTCCTTCGGCGGCCTGCCCGTCCTGATGGGCCTGCTGGCCCGGGACAACCACCTCCCGCACGTCTTCGGCCTGAAGGCGGACCGCCAGGTGCGCCGGCACGGCGTGCTGGCACTCGCCGCCGTCGCCGCCGCGCTGCTCGTCCTCTCCGGCTGCGACACGAACACCCTCGTCCCGCTGTTCGCCATCGGAGTCTTCGTCGGCTTCACCCTCTGCCAGACCGGGATGGTCCGCCACTGGCGGCGCGAACGCTCCCCCCGCTGGCACGCCAAGGCGCTGCTGAACGGTGCCGGCGCCCTGCTCACCGGCGTCTCGGCGGTCGTCGTCACCGCCACCAAGTTCACCGAGGGCGCCTGGCTGATCGTCGTCGCCCTGCCCCTCCTGGTCCTGGCCTTCGAGGCGGTGCACCGCGCCTACGCCCGGATCGGCGCCCGCCTGGGCCTGGGCCGCCTCCCCGAACCCCCGCGCCGCGCCCGCTCGCTGGTCGTCATCCCCGTGTCGCACCTCTCCCGGCTCACCTGCGAGGCCCTGAACGCGGCGGTGTCCCTCGGCGACGAGGTGGTCGCGGTCACCGTCACCCACGACACCCCCGAGGACCGCCCCGCCACCGAGGCCCTCCGCCGCGACTGGGAACTCTGGGACCCCGGCGTGGACCTCCTCGAACTGCCCTCGCCCACCCGCTCCCTCGGCCGCCCCGTCGCCGCGTACGTCAACGGCCTCGCGACCCGCCGGCCCGGCACCCGCATCACCGTGCTGATACCGGAGGCCGAGCCCGCGCACCTCTGGCAGCGCCTGCTCCAGAACCAGCGCGGCGCGGTCGTCGCACACGCGGTACGCCGGGACACCGACGCCGTGATCTGCCGCCTGCGCTTCCGCCTGACGGCGCCCGTTTCCCCGCCGTAACGGCGCTTTGTCCGTCATGGCATCTACCGTGACGCCATGCACGCCCCCATGGACTACGAGGCCCACTGCGCCGAAATCGTCGACCAGGCCGACCTGCTGACCGCCGTCCTCGACGAGGGCACCTCTCTGGCGGCCGCCGTGCCGTCCTGCCCCGAATGGAACCTCGCCCAGCTGCTCCGGCATCTGGGCGAGGCCCACCGCTGGGTCGCTGAGGTCGTCCGGACCCGGGCGACCGAGCCCCCGCCCGACACCGCACTCCGGGACCTCCCCCGCGAGACCACCCAGACCCCGGCCGCACTCGCCGCCTGGCTCACCGAGGGCGCCCGCCTCCTCGCGGACACGCTCCGCGCCGCGGGCCCCGACGCCCGGATCTGGACCCCGCTCCCCTCCGGCTCCCCGCGCTTCTTCGCCCGCCGCATGGCCCACGAGACGGTCATGCACCGGGCCGACGTCACCCTGACCCTCGGCACGGACTTCACCCTCGACCAGCGGGTCGCCCTCGACTGCCTCGACGAGTGGATGGAACTGGGCTCCCTGCCCGAGATGTTCGACCTCCACCCCGACCGGCGCGCCCTCCTCGGCCCCGGCCGCACCCTCCACTTCCACGCCACGGACACCCCGCCGGAAGCCGCCGCCGACTGGCTCGTCGACCTCACCGGCAACACCCTCACCTGGCACCGCACCCAGAAACCCGCCACCGTCTCCGTCCACGCCCCCCTGACCGACCTGCTGCTCCTCATCTACGGCCGCGCCCCCGCCGACAACGACACCTACGAGATCACCGGCGACGCCGAACTGCTGGAATTCTGGCTGTCCTATGTGCTCTTCGGGTGAGTCGCCCGGCACCGAAGGCGAACCGATCGGGCCATGGCAGCGTGAGTTAGGTTGACCCTCATCCGCGCGTCCAGTACCAGGGAGTCAGAACATGACCGATTCAGACCCGTCGGCCGGCACCCCGGGCCTGCCCCCCACGCCGCCCCCGCTCCCCCCGCAGACCGGCCCGCAGCCCGTCCCGGCGACCGCGGACGAGGCACTGGAGATCGGCCGCCGGCACTTCCCCGAGGTAGGCTCACCGGGCGGCCCCGCCGAACTGTTCGTCCACGAATTCGACATCGGCTACCTGATCCACGCCGGCTGGCCCCTCCCCGAGGACCCCACCGCCCCACCCGCGGAGCCCGGCGGCAGCAACGTCGTCATCGCCAAGTCCGACGGCGAGGTGTCCTTCCTGCCCAACTTCCCCCCGGAGCCGGCCGTGGAGCTCTACCACCGCTTGCGCGACCGGAAAACCTCCTGATCCTCGGCAGTGGGGTACTGGTCGCTGATCCCCGCTGGCCGCCGCGGATGTGAGTTGGCCCTTCCCTGCTTGAGGCCCGCGGTGGCGGTCTGTCACGAGGCAGGCAGCTTGAACCGGCGCTGCTCTCGGCGCGGTTGGCGGTTACAGGGGACCTGGCGAAGGGGCAACCGCGCCCGTTAAGCTTTGGCCAGAATCTTACGGAGTAACCATTGCGAACGCGGGGGACGTTATGGCAGGCGCCGGCGGTTTCCAGACAGACGTGGAAAGCCTCAAGGCCGAGGGGACGAATTTCGTCAAGCTCAGCGACGACTTCGCCTCCTCCGTCGCGCGGATGATGGACCGCCTGCATGAGCTGAACGCCGGGCCCCCCAGCGACGGCAACGAGAAGCCACCGCCGGAGAAGTCGCAGGGCGAGCAGTTCCTGAGTGGTCTGCTGACGTTCAACAGCAAGGACGGCGCTCCGCCGTGGGGCGATGACGAACTCGGCGAGAACTTCGGCGTCGTCTATGAGGGCGTGCGGGACGGCATGAACGAGTCGATGGGCCATCTCGTCGCGAAGCTCAAGGAAATCGGCCGGGCGCTGACGTCGATGTCCAAGAACCACGCGGAGAACGAGGACTTCACCGACTCCCTGATGAAGCACCAGGTCAAGAACGACCGGGCGTGGCAGGACCCGACGGTCGACGGCACGGTCCGCACCTCGATCACGCAAGTCAAGCACTAGGCAACCGGCATCGGCCGGTACCGGGTTTCTGACGTAGCGGCGTGCGTGGGGCACATCCGCTACGCACTTGAATGCACTTTTTTCACGGGGGAGTTCCACCTTGTCGCTGAATCCGCCGGATGCCCTTGAATGGGTTCTGGACATGCTCGGCTTCAACTGGCCGCATGCCGACGAAGACAAGATGATGGAGTGCGCGCAGGCCTGGCGGGACTTCGCGGCGGAGGTCGCGGAACACCAGTCGCGCGGCAACACCTACGCGAGCAATGTGCTCGGTGAGAACTCCGGTGATGCCGTCGAGGGCTTCAACAAGGCCTGGGAGAAGTTCTCGGGCAATTCGGGGTATCTGAACGACGCCGCGCAGGCCGCCGAGGTCATCGCCTCCACCTTTGAGGCAGCGGCCGTGCTGGTCATCGGTATGAAGGTCGCGGTGATCGTCCAGCTGGCGATCCTGGCCGCTGAGATCATCGCAGCGCAGGTGGCGGCGCCGTTCACGCTCGGTCTGTCCGAAATCGGCGGCGCAGCGGCGACGTTGGCGACCCGTGAGGTGGTTCGCAGAATCCTCAAGGAGGTCGCCCAGCAGCTGCTTCAGGCGATCATGGAGGCAGCCAAGGAGCCGGTGATATCCGCGCTCCAAGCCATGGCCTCCGACCTGATCGCCCAGACCGTCAACCAGAACTTCGGCGCCCAGAAGGGCTACGACCTCGGCCGCACCGCCAAGGAAGGCGAAAAGGCCGCCACCGACGCCCTCAAGAACACCGGCGAGACCCTGGGCGAGAGCCTCCGCGACGGCGCCGGCAGCCGTGCCGGCCGTCGCGCCCGCGGCGGCCTGGACAGCGCGGCGGGCCACGGCAGCGAGGACGGCGGCGACTCCTCCGACAGCGGCAGCGACGGCGGCTCCGGCAGCTCTGGCAGCCGGTCGGGGAGCGGCAGCTCGGACAGCGAATCGGGGAGCAGTGGGTCCGATGGCGGCGGGGCAGGCAGGAGCTCCGGGAGTGGAGGGTCGGAGAGCGGGTCCGGCGGCGGCTCCGGCAGCAACTCGGCGTCCAGTTCGAGTGGTGCGTCCGACGGTGGCGGTTCCGGCAGCACGGCCGGTGGCTCCTCCGGCAGCGGCAACCGCGCAGGCTCGGACACCGGCAGCTCCACCAGCCACTCCCCCCGCACCTCCGACAGTGTGAGCGCGGGTACGGGCACGGACGGAGGCAACGGCTCCGGTACGCACTCCGGCTCCGGCGCGGATGCGGGCGCGGGTAACAACCCGGGCCCTGGCGCCCCCTCCGACGGCTCCTCCGCCCGCCCGGACGCGCAGCCTCTCCCTCCGCAGGACCAGCGCTCCCCCTTCGACGAAGGCTACGCAGGCGGCAACGACAACCCGTACGGGACTTCCCCCACTCCCGACTCCGGCCCCACCCCGGACGGCGCCCCCACCCCCGACTCGGACACCTCCCGCCCCGCCCCCGACTCGATCAGCACCCAGCCGGCCCCCGACAACACCCCCGACGGGGCCCGCCCGGACGCGGACAACATCAGCACCCAGCCCGAACAGGACACAACCCCGGACGCCGTACGCCCCGCCCCCGCCCCCGCCCCGGACCACGTCACCACTCAGCCCGCCCCGGACAACTCCCCCGACGGTGCACGCCCCGCCCCGGCCGCGGACACCACCCCGGACTCCGCCCGCCCGGACACACCCCAGGCAAGCGGTCCTTCCCCCGACGCCGCCCAGCCGGCTCCAGCCCCGTCCCCGGCTCCGACCCCGGACCCCGTGGTCGGCAACCCGCCCTCCTCCGGCGACAGCTCCACCGGCTCCCCCGACGGCTACAGCAACAACAACAGCAGCACGGACAACGGAGACAACTCAACCACCGGCAGTGGCGGCCGCCCCTCGATGCCGCACGCCGGCTCCCCTCCCCAAGGCGCCCCCGTACAGCACTCTCCCTCGTCCGGCCAGCCCATCCAGCAGCGTGATCCCGCCCCCGGCGACCCCATGCCCATGGTGGACGACGCCGACGACACCACCGTCACCACCCAGTCCGCGGGCACCGCCACGATGCCCCCACCCACCGCCGACACCGGCACGCCCACTACCCCCACCCCGCCCCAACAGGCCACACAGCCCCACACCCCCCAGGCCAACGGCCCGATGATGACGGGCGCCATCCCACCCCAGCCCGGCCCCACAGCCACAGCGCCTCGCAGCACCACCCCGTCCAGCAGCGCAAACAGCAACGGGAACGGCAACACTTCCGCCCGCCCCAACCGCCGCCCCGACGGTTCCCAGGCCATCCAGGACCACACCCAGCAGCCCACCTCGGACCGCCCCGCCTACAACCCGCGCCTCGACGGCCCCCGCCGCGAAGAAACGTCACGGCCCGACAATCCACGCCTGGGCGGCCCCCGCCGCGACAACCCCACCACACCCCCCGGCGACAACCGCCGCCCCGACGTCTCCCAGACCGTCCACGACCACACCCAGCAGCCCACCCCCACCCATTCGGATCGGGCTCGGGCCGACGCATCCCAACAGCCCCACGCTCCCAGCACGCCGCACCAGAACCAACAGCAGCAGACGACGCAGCAGCAACAACCACACCATCAAGCTCAGCCCACGCTCCAAAGCAACACGCCCACCCAGCAGCAGCAATCCCCTCAGCAGCACCAGCTGCAAACCCACCAACAGCACCCTGCACCGCACCAACAGCAGACTTCTGTCCAGCAGCCCGAGTCGCAGCACCAGAACCTGAGCCAGCACCAGCCCACCCCGGAACAACAGGCCTCGGTGGCACAGCCCCCGAACCTGCGGAGCCACACCGACGTACGGATCGGTCTCAACGTCCAGCCGAACGGCTTGTATTCGCCGTTTCCACACGATCAGCAGGCGTTGGAGGCGAGCTTCCCGCGGAACCCGGACGGCACTCCACGGGCGTTCAACGACCCGTTCCAGCCCTGGGCCCAGCTGCAGAATGACGGTGGTCCCGCCGTCCTCGGCCGCTCCAACAACTGCGCCGACTGCACCCGCTCCTTCATGGAGTCCTGGTACGGCAACCCGCAGGTGTCCGCGGTGCGCACCTATGACCCGGACGGCAAGGGCGGCGTCGACCGCGCATCCGGGGAGCGCGACGGCACCCGGAACATCGAGGAGTACACGGGCGCCACATTCCGTAATTCCGGGCCGAACTCCCAAGACGGCTACAACCGAATAGCCGATGACCTCCGCGCGGCGGGGCCCGGCGCAGCCGCAGCGGTTCTGGTCACCTGGCCCGACCATCCCGACGGCAGCTCCGGCGGTGCGCACGTCTTCAACGCGGTGAACCACAACGGCACTGTCGTCTGGGTCGACAGCCAGACCGGCAAGGTCAGCGATCAGCCCATCAACACCCAGGCCAAGGGGGTCTGGCACCTCGTCCTGGACGCCAACCGCCAGCCGTTCGACCCTGACACGGCCCCGTCCCAGGCCCAGCAGCACCAGCAGCAGGCGCAAGCCCAGGCACAACAACAAGCACAGGCGCAAGCCCAGCAGCCGGGCCCACACGCCCAACAGCAGCAGCCCGGCCCGTACACCCAGCAGCCGAACCCGTACAGCCAGCAACCCCAAATTCCCAACCCGTATCAGCAGCAACCTCAGCCGCAGTCCCCGTACACCTCACAACACCCTCCCCACCCGGCAGCGGCGCCCAGCACGGCGGCCGGCGCCTCACCCGGCCCGTCTTCCGCACCTCCCACGCGCACCGAGCCGGACGCGCACGGCACCACGCCGCACAACGACACGGACCGGCGTGAACCTGCCCCGAGGGCAGCGGCCTCCCGGCCACTCGGCAGTCCGGGTGCTCCTCGTCACCCGGGTGCCGCTGACGGGAACCCGAACCCTTACGACAGCGACACACCACACGATCAGGCCACCAGCGACTCGTTCGCGGATCATCCCGAGGGGCAGAGCGACACAGCCCTCTCCGAGGAGTCTCCCGAGGGCTACTACGACGGCTACTACGCCCCGAGCTTTGACGAGCTCCGCAACGATCTCCTGGAAGGGCCCGGAGGACTCGTCCCACCCGATCCGCACGACCAGCAGGCGCTCGAGGACGCGATGCCGCGAGACGAGGACGGTTACTTCGAGCGGTTCCCCGACCCGTACGGCGCCTGGGCGGATCTCCAGAACGACGGCGGCCTCACCGAACCGGGCCGTGACGACAACTGTGCCGATTGCGGCCGGTCGTTCCTGGAAACCTGGTACGGAAATCCGCAGGTATCCGCGCCGCGGATGGAGGACGGCGACTACGGCGAGAGGGACGGCGAGGGCAATATCGAGCGATGGCTCGGTGCAGAATTCCAGGACGCGGGTGAGGGCCCGGATGCCTACCAGAACGTCGCCGAGGGACTTCGCCAAGCCGGCCACGGCGCCGCGGCCGTCATTTGGGTCGGCTACCTCAAAGACGACGGTAGTCCCGACACGTCGCACATCTTCAACGCGGTCAACTACCACGGGACCGTCGTGTGGGTCGACACCCAGTCACGAGAGGTGATGAGCCGCCCGATCAACACCTCGTACCTGGGCCCGGTCCTGCACATCACTCTGGATGCCGACGCTCAGCCGGTCCACGCCCCGAGCATGCCCGAAGCCGAGGGGTATCCGCCGGACGACGGCGCGTCCTACTCCGCCCCCGGGGGCCAACGAGACCAGGGCAACACTTCGGAGGATTCCGGCGAGAGTGCTGCGTTGGCTGAGCACCCATCCGCGGAATCGGACCCGGACCCCGAACCGGCGCACTCCGCCACCGGCACGCGTCCCCGGACGGACCCCGGCGGAATCCTCGACCCCGACCCGGCGCAACAGCACGATCTTGAGAACAGCGTTCCCCGGACCCCGGACGGCCTCCCCCAGCCCCACCCGGACCCGAACGAGGGGAACTGGACCAGCTTCATCAACCAGCCCGGCGCGGACACTCCGGGCCGCAGCAACAACTGCGTCGACGTGGCCCTGTCCACAGCGGACACCTACGCCGGCACCCCCACTGCTGCGGGCGCTCGCACGCCTGATGCCATTTCCGGCGGCGTGACGTCCGACCGTGGTGAAGCGGCCGGCCGGGATCGCATGGAGAACGCACTCGGCTCTCACTTCACCGACTTCGGTAACGGCCCGCGGGCTTTCGACGGTATCGAGCGCACCCTCCGCGATGCCGATCACGGCTCTCAGGCCGTGATCGTGACCCAAGGGGCCGACGGCCGTGCGCATGCCTGGAACGTCGTCAACCACAACGACAGAATGACCTACATCGACGCCCAAACGGGGCGCCGCGGTGACACGCCACTCCACAGTGGCGATCACGGCGTCTTCGCCGTGCCGCTCGACGCCAGCCGGCGCCCCCTCGACCCCACCCTCCCGGCGTCGTCGGGGGCCGGCCCGACCACCGCCCCCAACCACCGGCAGCAGAACGCCAGTACCCGCCATGCGGTACCCACCACACCATCCGCCGGCAGCCGCCGTCCGGCCGCCAGTCCGGGCGGGACCCCGGCCGGCGGCCCGGCCGGGACCCCAGCCGGACTCACCCCGCACCCTGACGACTCGCATCCCCGACTGGAACGCGAAGGCCCCCAACACCTCCGCAGCGGCCTGCCCGCAGATGCGGCACAACAACGGGTGCGCGTCACCAACCCGGTATTCCGCCTGGTCCCCGGAGCCGTCGACCAGCAGTTGAGCGACTGGGCCAAGGGCGGTCAACTCGCCCATGTCCTCCGCGTGGCCACGGGGCAGGACTCGGACTCGCACGCCGCGTCACACAAGCCGACGACGTTCACCACCGACGGCCTCAACAAGGCTCTCCCGGGATTCGCGGATCTGAACCGCGGCGAGAAGATGATGGTCATCTCGACACTGGCTCGCCTGAGCCACACGGCTCATGAGCAGTACGGCGTGAACGGGAACCCCATCAACACCGGGAAAGACTCCGAAGGCGCCCTCAAACACAAGGAAATCGGCGTCAAGGCCAAAAAGCTCATGGAGAAGCTGGGATTCCAGCATCTCGCCGGTGTCGGGCACATCCCCGATCTGAGCAATCGTAACTACGCGGTCATCGAACTGGACGGCCCGAACGGCACCGAGTACGTGGTGGACTCCTCATACCCCAATAAAAAGGGAGTTGGCGGAAAACATTCCGAACGCCACCTCTATGACTGGATCGTTGAGGTCAACCAGGCGAGTGGCCCTCACTACAAGATATCCGCCCTGTACACCGAGCGGGAGCCGTGTGGCGAGAAGAAGGGCGGCCTGAGCAGCTCCAACTGCTCGGATCTGTTGGGCAAGGAACTGGCTGGCACCCCCATCTACTACAGCACGACATACCGGGCCGATCAGATTCAGGAGACCAACAGAAGCAACCGCAGAGAGGCCCTGTATGCCGCCCGGCGCGCAAAGCTCGGCCTGGAACCGAGCCAGGCTCTCCCCGAAGAGGTGAAGAAGAAAATTAACTCCCAGGTAAGGCGCGAGTTCCCGAAGACCGACGCCGAAAAAGAGCGCGACAGGGAAATGAATGATCACGTCAAGAAGGTAGAATCTCTGTGGTCCGCCATAGCACATCAACTGTAGAGTTCACGGGAACGATAGACCCGTCCCACGAAAGTCCATGATGACGCCCGATATCCCGCACCCTGATCCCGTGCCGCCCGACCAGGCCGTGACCGCTCTTCTCGACTGGTGGAGGCACGGCACTCAGCGCGTGGCGGAGGTGACCGGCCCGCCGGCCTGCGGCCGCACGCAGGTGCTGACGGAGGTCGCTGCCGCGGTGCCCGGGGCGGTATCCGTGGATGCCACCGATCTGACCGCCGAGGAGATCATCGACCGCATCCTGGCTTCAGCCGGTGTTGAACTGCCCTTGGAGCGGCGTGCCGGATGGGCCGACGCCTTGGCGGAATCCGCGGTGCGCGAGGGCCTCGTCATCCTCACCAACGTCCAGCGCGCGGGCCGCACCCGCCGGTCTCCACAGCCCGGCCGGATCGTCCGGCACCTGGCCTCCGATGTGGCCGTGGGGGCGCGCACGAAGGTCCTCGTCGAAAGGGCCCAGCCCGACGACAGGTTGGCGCACGACCGCCTGGTCGTCACGCTCACCGCACCGCCGTCCGGGTCCACCGCGCCCGCCCCTCTGCCGGACAGCCGGGGCGCGGACGTCGGTGTGGGCGTCGGTGTGGACGTGATGGAGAGCACGGCACTACGCGCCCTCGCCCTGGCGGAAGTCCGGCGCACGCCCCTCGCCGTATGGGAGGAGCTGACGCGAGCTCTCGGCACGTACGAGGGGCAGGAAGCCGACACGGCAGGCATGTGGGAGGGATGGGCGCACCTCCTCACCCTCGCCGATGACGGCACGGTCTCTTTCCGCGACGAGCGGGTCGCCGAGGCACTCCGCAGCGCCGTCCCGGCCGACGCACGCACAGCGGTGAACCGCCGGATCGTCGAGTGGTTGAGGAACTGGGCAGCCGGACGGCTCGCCCCACAGGGCTGGGCATCGACGAACCCCATCGGCCAGTACGCGGCCCATGGACTGGCGATGCACGCCGTCCAAGCCGGCGAGTTCGACGAGGTGCAGCGGGACGGGCGGCTGGTGGCCCACCTCGATCAGGTGGCCCTCATCGACGCCGCGCACAGCCACGATCCGGATGGGATCGACGCGAACTCTCCCGCCGCCGATGCCACCAACCTCTGGCTGAGCGGCGTCGATTCCCTCCCGCCGGACGAATGGGCCTCGTGGCTGCACCTCATGAGTACCGTCCGCGGCGATGCGGAGACCGTTGCCGCGATCGAGCACTCAGGCGTAGCACTGCCCTGGCGGGTGCGCTGGGCACACTGGCGGCCGCCGGGCGGGGTGGGCGCCTCGTACGTGCAGCCTGGGCCGCTCACACAGCTGGCGATTGTCCCGGATGGTGCATGGCCGGACCGGACTGCCGTAACGGCCAGGGGGCTGTGGGATGAACGGTTCCGGGTCTGGGATGCGGAATCGGGCGAGTTGCTCGCCGGCCCCTGGAGCAACGAGGTACCCACAGCCGGGCAGAAGGAGCCGCTCTGGCATCCGAACAAGGACAGCGCGGTCACGCCCGATTGGGCCGATCTACTCGAATATGTGGAGGAGCCGGCCTTCCTCACCGGACAGCTCCCCCTCGGTAACGTTTCCGTGGTGGCCGGATCGGGCGGAGTCTTCGCCGTTGAGCCGGTGGCGCCCGACGCCTTCCCAGGCCTCCACCCGGTACACGGCGAGCCCATGTTCGAGGACTCGGGATATCTCTGCACCGTCAGCAGACAGGCCCCGAGGAACAGCGGGCCCTTCTGGGGCGAACTCTTCGAGCCGCAGGCCGTACGCCGCCGCACCGCTGCATCGCTCCCCGATGGCCTGACGGACACAGAGGCTCGCGATGTCCTCCAGAAGGCGGGGCTTCCCGCATTCGAAGGCGCGGCAATGGGCCTGCTCTTGCTCGACGAGGAGCCCGCACTCACCCCCCTGGGCACGAGCGACGATGACGTTTCGGCCTGGGAGCCTCCGGGGCCCTACTTCCGGATCGGCCTGTGGAGGGGACAGGACATTGCCGTCCACGGCTCCAGCGGCCAGGTCCACCTACTGCCGGACGACCTTACCGAGGAGGACGAAGGGACCGTTCTGATCGCCGGCGGCCTCCGCACCTTCATCGAATTGCTCCGGACCTATCTCACGGGCCGGTGCATGCTCGCGATGGCTGCTGGCCGGGTCGAGCTCGAGGCGATCAGAGAAGACCTGGAGATCACGTTGTCGAGCATCGATGAGCCCGGCACGGATTCGGGTGTCTGGAGCGTTGACCTTGAAGAGGACTACTGATCAGGACGATGAGGTAACCACATGACGCCATCCCGCCCCCCAGGCCCCGGACACCCCGACCGGCCGGTGCCGACCAGCGCCGAGGAAGCCGTTGAGATTGCCCGCACGCAGTACGCGCCCGTTTGGCCGGACGGCACTCCCGCCCCGCTCAAGGTGAGCGAGTTCGACATCGGTTACGTCGTCTACGCCGAACTCCCTCCCCATCCGAGGACCACCCCGACAGGAGAACGCAACCGTCCCAGGAGTCCCGGAGGTTCCTGCGTCGTGGTCACCAAAGACACCGGCGAGATCTGCCGCGTCCCGCACCGGCCGCTCCCCGACTCGATCGCCCTTTTCCGCAAGTTCTACCGGCCGGAGACGCTCTAGATGCATCTGTCAGTAGGCTCTTTCCGGCAGTGCTTCGACGCGACCCGGCACGCGATCTCAGCGGAGACAGCCGTCGCCCTCCACCGGCAACAGCGTCAGTCCCCCGCATAGGAAGCACGGCATCATGGCACCGAGCGATCCCAGCAATGGCAGCAATGGCAGCGATTCACCGGCGCCACGGAATGCCGTTCCGAAGACCGCCGACGAGGCGCTGACAGCGGCCCGAGCCCACTTTCGCCCCCGCTGTCACGACGGCACCCCCGCACCCGTACACGTCCGGGAATTCGATAGCGGGTACCTCATCTACGCCACATACCCGCCCACCGAGCCCCGTTCGTTCGGCGGCAGCCACCTCGTCATCTCCAAAACCGACGGCGCACTGACCTTCGTGCCCAACTTCCCCCCGGATTCGGCGATCGCCCACTACCGCGAGCGCCGCCACAGCCCTTGAGGCATCGTCCTCCGGGTGGCCGGCGTCAGCGTCGAATGCCCCTTTCAGGTCAGCTCGTCCGCCAGCAGGTCCATCAGCAGCCCGTCCGCCCAGCCCCCCGTCCGGTAGTCGCGCCCGTAGGCCCGCATGATTCCGACGGGTTTGAAGCCGACCTTGCGGTAGCTGTGGATGGCCGCGGTGTTGGCGGCGGCCGGGTCGATGGTCAGGCGGTGGTGGCCGCGTTCGTGGATCAGCCAGTGGGCGAGTGTGCGGACGGCGTCGGTGCCGAGGCCCTTTCCGTGCCGGCCGGCCGTGAGGAAGATGTCGATGGTGGCGTGCCGGAATTCGGGGTCGGTCTCCTCGGAGAACTGGATCGCCCCGATGACCTCGTCGCCGACGAGAATGGCGAGCATGTCGCGGTAGTCGTCGGGCACCGACCACCAGGCCGCGACCTCCGGTTCCCGGACGATGCGGTCGAGTGTGGGCTGGTCCGTTTCCGTCGTCGGCCGTAGTACGACCGCCGCTCCGCGCAGTTCCCTTGGAGCGCCACGCGACTCTCCTGTTGTGCCGCCCAGTTGCTGTCGTCGGTCGTCGCCACTGTCCGAGTTCATCTCCGTATTGTGCTGCGCGGGCAGGCTCAGGCCGTCGGCCGTGGCATGCATTCGGTCACGCTGGCCACTTCCGAAGAATCCCTGGAAGTTACCGGGCGCAGCGCCCGCCCGTGTGGCCCGATGGGGCAGCAGTCCCGCTGCGGGTGCGCGAGTTCGATGCCGGTTGTCTCGTGTGCGCGGAGCCGGCGCCGCTTCCGCAGCCCGCCCCCCCGGCACCGGCTTTGTCCACAGGCAATGCGCCCGTCACGGTCATGCGGCAGCATGGACGTTCGTACCGTCGGTGATCGACCATCACCGGGACGTGACGAGGCAGGGGGCGACGGGCCATGACGGAGTTCGGCAGGCGGAGGCTGTTGGCGGCCGGTGGTGGGGTCGTGCTGGCCGCGGGGCTGGCGACGGCGTGTGGTTCCAACACCGGGCGGGGCGGCGGGGGTTCGGGGCCGGAGATCAGACAGTGGTACCACCAGTACGGGGAGCCGGGGACCGAGCGGGCCGTGAAGCGGTATGCGGCCGCGTACGGGAAGGCACAGGTCTCGGTGCAGTGGCGACCGGGTGACTACGACCGGCAGACGGCGGCGGCGCTGCTCACCGATTCCGGGCCGGATGTGTTCGAGGTCAACGGGCCACTGCTGGAGCAGATCCAGGGCGGGCAGGTGGCCGATCTGACCGATGTGGTCGAGCCGGTCAAGGACGACTTCCATCAGGCCGCGCTGGCGCCGAAGATCTGGCAGGACAGGATCTGGGGCATCCCGCAGGTCGTGGACATGCAGCTGCTCTACTACCGCAAGAGCCTGCTGCGGGAGGCCGGGGTGCCGCCGCCGCAGACGCTCGACGAGCTGGTGGACGGGGCGAAGAAGCTCAGCGGCAAGAGGACCAAGGGGCTGTTCCTGGGGAATGACGGCGGGGTCGGGGTCCTCGGTGGGACGCCGTTGTTCGCCGCCGGGCTGAGTCTGATCACCGAGGACGGTAAGGCCGGGTTCGACGATCCGGCAGCGGCGCGGACGCTCGGGAAGATCCGGCAGCTCTATGCCGACAAGTCGCTGCTGCTCGGCGCCCCCACGGACTGGTCCGATCCGGCCGCGTTCGTCCAGGGGCTGACCGCGATGCAGTGGTCGGGGCTGTGGGCGATGCCGCAGATCAAGAAGGCCCTGGGGGATGACTTCGGGGTGCTGCCGTTCCCGAAGGACGGGAGCGGCGGGAAGCCTTCCGTTCAGGTGGGTGCCTATGGCTCCGCGGTCAGTGCGCGGAGCCAACGCAAGGCGGAGGCCAAGGCCTTCGCGAAGTGGCTGTGGGTGGACCGCACCGACTACCAGCAGGACTTCGCGCTGTCGTACGGCTTCCATATCCCGGCCCGGATCTCGCTGGCCAAGAAGGCCGAGCAGCTGCGCCAGGGACCGGCGGCGGACGCGGTCCGGCTCGCGTCAGATCACGGCTATGCCGAGCCGCTGTTGTGGACGACCGCGGACCGTACCGCCTACCAGGACGCGCTGAGCCGGATCATCAAGGACGGCGCCAACCCGGAGAGTGAGCTGAAGACCGTGGTGCGCAAGGTCAATTCCGAGCTTCAGCGGATCAAGAAGAAATGACCGTGGGAGGGAGCGGCGGGGCGGTCGCAGAGCATCCGCCACCGTCCCGGACCCCGGCGGTGCCGGATGATGCCCGGCGACGACGCCCGCTCGGTGCCCGGCTGCTCGGGCCGCAGCGGCGGAATCTGTGGTTCTGGGCCTTCGTCGGGCCGTTCGCCGTCGGGCTGGGGCTGTTCACCTATGTGCCGTTGGCCTGGAGCGTCTACCTGAGCTTCTTCGACGCGCACAACACGGTGAGCCCGTCCGGCGCGGACTTCGTCGGGCTGGGCAACTACACGGCGATGGTGACCAACGAGGCATTCCTCGGCAGCCTCGGCACCTTCGCGCTGTTCACCGCCTTCATCGTGCCGGCTACCTACGTCCTCTCCCTGGCGCTGGCGCTGATGGTCAACCGGCTGCGGTTCGCCCAGGCGTTCTTCCGGTCGGTGTTCTTCCTGCCGACGGCCTGCTCGTATGTGGTCGCGGCGGTGATCTGGAAGCTGTCGATCTTCAACGGGGTGCGGTTCGGGCTGGCCAACACCGTGCTGGGGTGGTTCGGGGCGGACCAGACCGCGTGGCTGTCGACGACCGATCCGCCCTGGTACTGGCTGGTCATCGTGACCGTACGGCTGTGGCTGCAGGCCGGGTTCTACATGATCCTTTTCCTGGCCGGGCTGCAGCGGATCTCCCCGCAGCTGTACGAGGCGGCGGCGGTGGACGGGGCGCGTCCCGGCTGGCAGACCTTCCGGCATCTCACCTTCCCGCAGCTGCGCGCCACGTCGGTGGCGGTGGTGCTGCTGCTGGTGATCAACGCGTTCCAGGCGTTCGACGAGTTCTACAACCTGCTGAGCGATGCGCGCGGCTATCCGCCGTACGCCCGGCCGCCGTTGGTCTACCTCTACTACACGGCGCTCGGCCGGGATCAGAACCTCGGGCTGGGCAGCGCGGGCGCGGTGATCCTGGCGCTGATCATCGCGGTGGCGACGGTGGTGCAGGCCCGCTGGTTCGGCCTCGGACGCAAGGAGGAGTGAGCGGGATGGACGACGCGCTGACGAGGGCCGGGCGGGCGCTGCGGTGGGTGCTGGTGGTCGCGCTGGCGCTGCTGTTCCTGGTGCCGTTCTATCTGCTGGTGCGGAACGGGCTGGCGACCGAGCAGGACATCACCGCGCCCGACTGGACGTTCTTCCCGCGGGTGCTGCGGTGGTCGAACCTGACCGAGGTCTTCCAGGACCCGAATCTGCCGCTGGGGCGGGCGCTGCTCAACTCCACGCTGATCGCGGTGTCGACGACGGCCGGCACGGTGCTGCTGGCCTCACTCGCGGGCTACGGCCTGGCCCGTATCCCCTACCGGCACGCCAACCTGGTCTTCTACGCGATCCTGGGGACGCTGATGGTCCCGGCGGCAGTGACCTTCGTGCCGAGCTTCGTACTGGTGTCGACGCTCGGGTGGATATCCACCCTGCGCGGGCTGGTCATTCCGACGCTGTTCAGCGCGTTCGCCTGCTTCGTCTTCCGCCAGTACTTCCTGGGCTTCCCCCGGGAGCTGGAGGACGCGGCGCGGGTCGACGGGCTCGGCTACTGGCGGACGTACTGGCGCATCGTGGTGCCCAACACCCGCCCGGTCTTCGCCGCCGTCGGGACGATCGTCTTCATCGGCGCCTGGAACGCGTTCCTGTGGCCGCTGGTGATCGGGCAGGACCAGGAGGCCTGGACGGTGCAGGTGGCGCTGTCGACGTTCACCACCGCGCAGAACCTCAATCTGCACGAGCTGTTCGTGGCCGCGGCGGTCTCGATCGCCCCGCTGGTGGTGGTGTTCCTGTTGCTGCAGCGGTACATCGTCGCGGGGGTGGAGCGCAGCGGGATCGACGACTGACGCGTTGAGGACGCCCGGCCGAGGGGGTACGGTGCGTGGCATGAGCACGCACCTGGATGTCCGTGAGGCGGCACCGCGCGACCGCGGTCCCCACGGTGTGTGCGCGCCCCGCGGCCTGAGCTTTCTGCGCCGCCGCGGCCGGGTGGGCTCTCCCCCGGCCGGCTGTTCCTGTCGGGCCTGACGGCTCCGCGCGCTGACGCCCGGCGGACAGGCCCCACGGCCGGTCCGCTCCGGTGTCCCGGCGCACCCCACGGCCGGGTTCGCCCCGGCGCACCCCACGGCCACGCCCGCACCAACATCCCCGTGTCCCGGCGTCCCGACACCCGTCCGCGCCACCCCGCCGGTCACGGCTCCCCCTCCCGCCCCCCTTCTCGCGTTCCAGGAGGACCAGTTGACGACCCTCGCCGATTCCGCGGCTCCCCCAACCCCCGCCCTGCGCCCCCACCGCATCCCCGCCGACGGACTGTACGAAGGGCCCCGGCTGCTGCGCCGGACCCCCGACGAATGGGAGGACCGGCCCTACGAACGCTTCGAGGTCGTGCCGCAGGCGGCCACCATCGGGGCCGAAATCCGTGGGCTGGACCTGTCCCGGCCACTGTCCGGGGGGCTGCGTACGGAGCTGAACCGGGCCCTGCTGGAGTGGAAGGTGCTGTTCTTCCGAGGGCAGCGGCTGAGCTCCCGGG
Source organism: Streptomyces sp. NPDC001219 (assembly GCF_053597915.1). Lineage (NCBI taxonomy): Bacteria > Bacillati > Actinomycetota > Actinomycetes > Kitasatosporales > Streptomycetaceae > Streptomyces > Streptomyces sp. NPDC001219. Next base: position 174,945 of record NZ_JBSFJF010000002.1, read on the forward strand.
CGCAGCGGGAATTCGCCAGGAATTGGGGCGAGCTGGAGACCAATCCGCTGCTGGCACGGGGTGATTCGAAGGATGTGGTGCGGTTCGACAAGGCCGCCGGCGGTGCCGTGACGTTCGAGAATGTATGGCACACGGATGTGACGTTCCGGGAACGTCCGGCGATGGGCGCGGTGTTGCAGCTGCGGGAGGTGCCGCCGGCGGGCGGGGACACCCTGTGGGCCGATATGGCGGCGGCATACGACAATTTGCCTCCGGAAATCCGGGCGCGGATCAATGAGGCCCGGGCGGTGCACGACTATCTCCCGGGCTTCGCGCGCCTCTACTCCCCGGCGCAACTGGCGCCATTCCAGGAGGAGTTCCCTCCGGCCGAGCATCCGGTGGTGCGCCGGCACCCGGAGACGGGGCGGCGGATGCTGTTCGTCAACGCGTCCTTCACCACCCGCATCGTGGGGCTCGGCCAGGCGGAGAGCGACCGGCTGCTGCGGCTGCTGTTCCAGCAGGCGCAGGTCCCGGAGTTCCAGGTCCGCTGGCGCTGGCAGGCGGGGGACCTCGCGTTCTGGGACAACCGCGCCACCCAGCACTACGCGGTGAACGACTACGGGACGCGGCGCCGGGTCGCCGAACGGGTCGCCATCGCGGGCGACCGGCCGTACTGACCGAACCGCCGGTGCCGCCGGGAGCCCGGACGTCCCCCGCGCCCCCGGCGGGCGGCCGGGCGCAGCGGGCACCCGGCGCGACGCCCCCTGTACACCCGCCGCCGTCCCCGGCGCTCCTCATCGGAGCCGCTCGTACGCCGCCTCCTCCGCCGGGCGCGCACCGCGCAGCAGGGCCGCGCCCAGCGGGGTGAGGGTGTGCAGCACCGCGTTGCCCTGCCGCAGGGTGAGCAGCAGTCCGGCGTCGCGGAGCACCGTCGCGTGCTGGCTGGCGGAGGCCAGCGAGACATCGGCACGGCGGGCGAGTTCACTGGTGGTGCAGCCGACGCCGATCCGCTGGAGTATCGCGGAGCGGGTCTGGCCGACCAGCCGGCCCAGCGAGCGCTCCGGCGGGATCTGGGGCGTGAGCCGGGGCGCGGGGTGCTCCACGGGATAGACCAGGACGGGCGTCAGATCCGGGTTGTGGAAGGTGACGGGGGCGCGGCGGCAGAAGTACGACGGCAGCAGCAACAGCCCCCGGCCGTTGAGGTGGAGATCGCGGTCCACCGGATAGTCGGCCTCCAGAACCGGCGGGCACCAGCGCATCATCGGCGACAGCGAGGCGAGCAGCTGGTCCGCGCCGCCGTCGAGCAGCGCCCGGCCGCGGGCCGCCCGGTCGGCCTCTATGCGGCCCTGGACGCGCGGCCAGTACGGGGCGACGGCCGCCTCGTAGTAGCGCTGGAGTATCCCGGCGAGCCGGCCGAGCGCCCGGGTGTCGCCGTCGGCCATCGCCCGTATCCACGACGGGAACGGGCGGGCGGCCGTGGAGAGCCGGGCGAGCTCGGCGCGCAGCCGGACGGCCGGTGTCTCCCGCAGGGCGGCGAGCGCGTCGGTCATCCCGAGGAGCCCTTCGGCGGGCGTCAGGAAATCGGGAAAATAGCCGCGGGTGGGCACCAGCGGTGCCAGCAGCCGCGCTTCGCCATTCAACCTTCCCCGTGTTTCCGATCGCCATTTGCCGAACGCCGAATCGTCCCGCCTGTCACGCAGCCGGTGAAAGCTTAAGACGGTCTCCCACAGTGCGTCCGGGCGTGCCGCAATGCGCACACGGGCCAGATCGAGTCCACTGAAATGGACGCGTAACACCGAACCCCCACCCCTGGTTTCCTCAGTCGGCCCCCGGCACGCCTGAGTATGCACGCCAACACGCGCGGTCACCATGCCCTTTTGGCCAGACTTGAAAGTGGTCGCGCCACCAGGGGGCCGGAAGGAATGCTGTACTCAATTCAACGGCGGCACGAACGGCCCGGGTTGCTCGATCCCGTGGGGGGTGATGGGCAAGGAACCGGCCGCTCGGCAGCCCCGCTGAAGGCCGCCTTCCCGCGCCGACCGGGGTGGCGGCAGCTCCCGAGGGGGGAGTCCGGAGAAAGCGAGGGCGGCACCTCCGCACAGGTGCCGCTCTCGTCGGACCGGTCACACACGCGAGGGCACCGCCCCGCCCGCCCCAAGGGCACCGCCCCGCAGCCCCTTCCCACCGGATGCACCCACGGGAACACGGGGGCAGGCTGGAGGCATGGCCGAGCACCCGCCCGTCATCGTGCATCCGCCGTCGCCCACCGGTGGCCGGCGCATCACGATCGAGGGCGAGATCCTCGGCCTCGCGTACAGCAGCATCGACCTTCTCGAGTTCCTGCGCCGGGCCGGTCTGGACACCGACGTGGTCTCGCTCGACGACCACGACCTGATCGAATGGCGGGGCGGCGGCCACAACGTCTGGATGTGACGGCCCCGGGTGAACCGCGCCCCGGCCCCCCGGCACGGGAGCCGGCGGGCCCGGGAACCGAAGCGAGGGCGGCACCTCCGCACAGGTGCCGCCCTCGTCGGGGTGCCGGAGCCGACGGTCAGGCGGCTGAGGGTGAGGTTGCCTTCGCGCCGGCTCCGGTGGGCTGTCGGGGCACCACGGACGCGCCTGGCGCCCGGGGTGCCCCGGTGGGGTCAGCGGCTGTCGCTGCCCTTGGACTCGGCGGCCGCCCGGCCCGCCTCCAGCCGTGCGACCGGGATGCGGAACGGGGAGCAGGAGACGTAGTCCAGTCCGGCCTCGTGGAAGAAGTGGACCGACTCCGGGTCACCGCCGTGCTCACCGCAGACCCCGAGCTTGAGGTCGGGGCGGGTGGCGCGGCCGGCCGCTGCGGCGTTGCGGACCAGGGAGCCCACGCCGTCCTTGTCGATGGTCTCGAACGGGCTGACGCCGAAGATGCCCTTCTCCAGGTACGCGGTGAAGAAGCTGGCCTCGACGTCGTCGCGGCTGAAGCCCCAGACCGTCTGCGTGAGGTCGTTCGTACCGAAGGAGAAGAAGTCGGCCGACTCGGCGATCTGACCGGCCGTGAGGGCGGCGCGGGGCAGCTCGATCATCGTGCCGAGGGTGAGCTTGAGGCTGACGCCGTGGTCCTTCTCGACCTCGGCGATGACCTGCTCGGCCTCCTCGCGGACGATCTCCAGCTCCTGCACGGTGCCCACCAGCGGAATCATGATCTCCGCGCGCGGGTCGCCCTTGGCGTTCTTGCGCTCGGCCGCGGCCTCGGCGATCGCCCGTACCTGCATGGCGAACAGACCGGGGATGACCAGGCCCAGGCGGACACCGCGCAGACCCAGCATCGGGTTCTGCTCGTGCAGCTTGTGCACGGCCTGGAGCAGGCGCAGGTCGTTCTCGTTGGCGTCCTTGCGGGCCTCGGCGAGCGCGACCCGCACCGACAGCTCGGTGATGTCGGGCAGGAACTCGTGCAGCGGCGGGTCCAGCAGCCGCACGGTCACCGGCAGTCCGTCCATCGACTCGAACAGCTCGATGAAGTCGGCCTTCTGGAGCGGCAGCAGCTGGCTGAGCGCGGCGTCCCGGTCGGTCTCGGTGTCGGCCAGGATGAGGCGCTCGACCATCTCGCGGCGCTCACCGAGGAACATGTGCTCGGTGCGGCACAGGCCGATGCCCTGCGCGCCGAACCGGCGGGCGCGGGCGGCGTCCTCGGCGTTGTCGGCGTTGGCACGGACGCGCAGCCGGCGCACCCGGTCCGCGTACGCCATGATCCGGTGGACGGCCTTGACCAGCTCGTCGGCGTCCTCGGCGCCGGCGTGCATCCGGCCCTCGAAGTACTCCACGACCGGGGACGGCACGACCGGCACCTCACCGGCGTAGACCTTGCCGGTGGAGCCGTCGATGGAGACGACGTCGCCCTCTTCGATGACGGTGCCGTCGCTGGTCGTCAGCCGGCGGGCCTTGGTGTCGACCTCCAGCTCCTCGGCGCCGCAGACACAGGTCTTGCCCATGCCGCGGGCGACGACGGCGGCGTGCGAGGTCTTGCCGCCGCGGGAGGTGAGGATGCCCTCGGCGGCGATCATGCCGTTGAGGTCGTCGGGGTTGGTCTCCCGGCGGATCAGGATGACCTTCTCGCCGGAACGCGACCACTTGACGGCGGTGTACGAGTCGAAGACGGCCTTGCCGACCGCCGCGCCCGGGGAGGCGGCGATACCACGGCCGATCGTCTCGGACTTCGCGCCCAGGTCGAAGCGGGGGAACATCAGCTGCGCCAGCTGCGCGCCGTTGACCCGCTGGAGGGCCTCGGCCTCGTCGATCAGACCCTGGTCGACGAGCTGGGTGGCGATCCGGAAGGCGGCACCGGCGGTGCGCTTGCCGACCCGGGTCTGCAGCATCCACAGCTTGCCGCGCTCGATGGTGAACTCGATGTCGCACAGGTCCTTGTAGTGCGTTTCGAGCGTCTCCATGATCTGCATCAGCTCGTCGTACGACGCCTTGTCGATGTTCTCGAGGTCGGCGAGCGGCACGGTGTTGCGGATACCGGCGACGACGTCCTCGCCCTGCGCGTTCTGCAGGTAGTCGCCGTAGACGCCCTGGTGGCCGCTGGCGGGGTCGCGGGTGAAGGCGACGCCGGTGCCCGAGTCGGGGCCGAGGTTGCCGAAGACCATGGAGCAGACGTTGACCGCGGTGCCGAGGTCGCCGGGGATGCGCTCCTGGCGGCGGTAGAGCTTGGCGCGGTCGGTGTTCCACGAGTCGAAGACCGCGCGCACGGCGAGGTCCATCTGCTCACGCGGCTCCTGCGGGAAGTCGCGGCCGGTCTCCTTGGCGACGATGTCCTTGAAGTGCGCGACCAGGGTCTTGAGGTCGGCGGCGTCGAGGTCGATGTCGACGCGGACGCCCTTGGCCTGCTTGGCCTCCTCCAGCGCCTCCTCGAAGAGCTCGCCGTCGACGCCCAGCACGGTCTTGCCGAACATCTGGATGAGGCGGCGGTAGGAGTCCCACGCGAACCGCTCGTCACCGGCCTGCGCGGCGAGGCCGGAAACCGACGCGTCGGAGAGCCCGATGTTGAGGACGGTGTCCATCATGCCGGGCATGGAGAACTTCGCCCCGGAACGCACCGAAACGAGCAGCGGGTCATCGGCCTGGCCGAGCTTCTTGCCCATCTGCTGCTCGAGGGCGTCGAGGTGCTCGGAGACCTCGGCACGCAGTGCCGCGGGCTCGCTGCCGCTGTCGAGGTAGACCTTGCAGGCTTCGGTGGTGATGACGAAGCCGGGAGGGACGGGAAGTCCCAGGTTGGTCATCTCGGCGAGGTTCGCGCCCTTGCCGCCTAGCAGGTCCTTGAGGTCCTTGTTGCCCTCGGTGAAGTCGTAGACGAACTTCGTGGCCGAAGGCTGGGTTACGTGGGGATCTTGTGTTTCCGGCACGGCACTGACTCCTCGCCGACGGGCTGCCCTGACGGCGAGGAACATACCCAGATCGAAGGCGTATGGGTACGTCCACTTGGTCGACATACCCGTGTAACCAGTCGTCCGCCACCAGATCGAAAGTGATCATGCGCCTGGAGCACACTTCATTACCTGAATGCATCACTGCGCTCCGCAGTCATTCACGGATCTTATGCTACGCACTGCGACGAATGAGTTAAGGACTCGAACGAATGAAGCATGGCACCCGGTGCCACTATTGGAGAGATGGAGCCTCACTCATTCCGCTCATCTGAGCGCACCCCCTATCAGGGGTGGCGAGAATCACGCGCTCATGTGTGACCTGGTCCCATCATTTGGACCCCCGGCGGCCCTGAGAGCAAGGACCGCGCACACCGACACGCAGGCCCACGCACGGACGGCAGACCCACTTTCCCCACGATCCAGGCATCCCTTCACGCCACCGGCCACGGAACACGGAGCGTCAGGATCAGGCCATAGTCGTCGCCCACTGGGAACAACATGTGAGCGCGGGCCGGGAGCCGCCCGACGACGCAGCGGCGGACCCCGCCGGCCCCGGGCCGGTCCGCGAGGGCCAGAAAGACACGCAGCGGGCCGGCACCACGGCCACGGCCCCGCCGCTACCTCTTGGCCCGTCGCCCGCTCCGCCGTGGGTGCGGGTCCCGGCCGTCCAGCAGTTCCAGTCGCCGGTCCTCGCCGTGGGTCTCGATCTGCGCCACGATCCGGTGCAGCAGTTGCGCCAGGTCGAGGGCCTCGTCGTCACTCAGCCCTTCGGTGACGAAGACCTCTTCGGCGTTGAACTCCGGGAAGAGCCGGGCCATCAGCCGCTCTCCCGCGGGCGTGAGCGCGAGCAGCGCGAGCCGGCCGTCGGCCGGGTGCGCCTTGCGCTCCAGCAGGCCCCGGCTCTGGAGGGTGCGGGCGACGCCGGTGAGCGTGCCCTTGGAGATCCCGGCTTCCTCGGCGACCTGCCGGGTCTCGCGCTCGCCGCCGGTCCACACCACCCAGAGCACGACGAAGGAGGTCCAGGTCAGCTCGACGCCGCGCAGTACGGAGTTCTCGAAGTGCTGGCGTACGGCGGCCGCGGCCCGGTAGAGGTGCGCGACCGCCGCCATCCGCTCGTGGCTGACGGGGGTGTCCCCGATCTTGGCCTGGACGGCCTTCTCCGTGTCCACGAGGGAACGGTGCCCGCTCACCACGGCGACTCCTTCGGCCTCGGTCCCGCACGTCCCCGCCGGGTTCCGCAGGCGGCGGTACGGGCTGCCGGGTGCCGCCCGTACGGGCGCAAACGGTAGGGCGGCACGGCCTCGGCGGCGCGTGCCCGCGCGCTGACACGCCAGGGAGGTACCCGGGTGCCGTAGGGGTGGGGGCCGGAGGCGCCGTTCCGGGCCGGTCAGCCGCCCGAGGTGTCCAGCTCCGCGCCCGCGTCCACGCCGGCGCAGTCGTACGGGTCGTCGAGCCAGCCGTCGGGCAGGACGACGCGGTTGCGGCCCGAGGTACGGCCGCGCGGGCCGTCCGCGCCCACCGGCCACGGCTGGTCCAGGTCCAATTCGGACAGCAGCGCGTCCAGCTCGTCGAGGGAGGAGGTCACCGCGAGACCGCGGCGCATCTCGGAGCCGATCGAGAAGCCCTTGGTGTACCAGGCGACGTGCTTGCGGAAGTCGATCACGCCGCGCTTCTCGTCGCCGATCCACTCGCCGAGGAGGGTGGCGTGCCGCAGCATGACGGCGGCGACCTCCTTGAGCGTCGGCTGGGCGCCCACCCGTCGCCCGCCACCACCCTCCAGCGGAAGCGCTTCGCGCCCTGATTCCGTGCCTTCGAAGGCGGCCACCAGGTCGCCGAACAGCCACGGCCGGCCGAGGCAGCCGCGCCCGACGACCACGCCGTCGCAGCCGGTCTCCCGCATCATCCGCTGGGCGTCCGCGGCCGACCAGATGTCGCCGTTGCCGAGCACCGGGATCTCCGGGACGTGCTCCTTGAGGCGCGCGATGGCGTCCCAGTCGGCGGTGCCGCCGTAGTGCTGGGCCGCGGTGCGTCCGTGCAGGGCGATCGCGGTGATGCCCTCCTCGGCCGCGGTCCGGCCGGCGTCGAGGTAGGTGAGGTGATCGTCGTCGATGCCCTTTCGCATCTTCATCGTCACCGGCAACGCCCCCGCGTTCGCGACCGCCTCCCGCAGGATCGAGCGCAGCAGGTTCCGCTTGTACGGCAGCGCCGAGCCGCCGCCCTTACGGGTCACCTTCGGGACCGGGCAGCCGAAGTTGAGGTCGATGTGGTCGGCGAGGTCCTCCTCCGCGATCATGCGGGCGGCCTTGCCGACGGTGTCCGGGTCGACGCCGTACAGCTGGATCGAGCGCGGCTTCTCGGTCTCGTCGAAGTGGATCAGCTGCATGGTCTTCTCGTTGCGCTCGACCAGCGCCCGCGTCGTGATCATCTCGCTGACGAACAGGCCCTTGCCGCCGCTGAACTCCCGGCACAGCGTCCGGAACGGGGCATTGGTGATCCCGGCCATCGGCGCGAGGACCACGGGCGGCTGCACCGCGTGGGGGCCGATCTGCAGCAGAGTCATGGCGGCGATACCTTCGGCTTTCTTCGGCTTCCGTTGGCGGGGCGGTCGGGCCGCGGCCGTACGGGTCACCGGCCGCTGCGACCTCCCATTGTCCCGCACCGCGCGAGTGGCCCCGCCAGGGCCGGGGACGGCGGATCGTTGTAGCGTTCAAGAATGCCTGAGCTCAGCCGTCGACGGCGTCTTCTGGTGCTGGCGATCTGCTGTATGAGCCTGCTGATCGTCAGCCTCGACAACACCGTCCTCAACGTCGCCCTGCCGTCCATCCAGCATGACCTGCACGCCTCGGTCGCCGGTATGCAGTGGACGATCGACGCCTACACCCTGGTCCTGGCGGCACTGCTGATGCTGGCCGGGTCCACCGCCGACCGGCTCGGGCGGCGCCGGATCTTCCTGGTCGGCCTGGTGGTCTTCGCGGCCGGCTCGCTGCTGTGCAGCCTGGCACCCAGCCTGGAGTGGCTGGTGATCTTCCGGATGGTGCAGGCGGTCGGCGGCTCGATGCTCAACCCCGTCGCGATGTCGATCATCACCAACACCTTCACCGAGCCACGGGAGCGGGCCCGGGCCATCGGGGTGTGGGGCGGCGTCGTCGGCATCAGCATGGCGGCCGGTCCGGTGATCGGCGGGCTGCTGGTGCAGACCGTCGGCTGGCGTTCGATCTTCTGGATCAACGTCCCGATCGGCGCGCTCGCGCTCTTCCTGACCCTGCGCTACGTCCCCGAATCGCGCGCCCCCAGGCCGCGCCGCGTCGACCCGGTCGGCCAGCTGCTGGTGATCGGGCTGCTGGGCTCGCTGACGTACGCGATCATCGAGGCCCCGGACGCCGGCTGGGCCTCCCCGGAGATCCTGGCGTTCGTGCTGGTGGCGCTGGCCTCCCTGGCCGGGCTGATCGGCTATGAGCGGCGGCGCCGGGAGCCCCTGATCGACCTGCGGTTCTTCCACAGCGTGCCGTTCAGCGGGGCCACGGTCGTGGCGGTCTGCGCCTTCGCCGCGCTGGCCGGGTTCCTGTTCATCAACACGCTGTACCTGCAGAACATCCGCGGACTGTCCGCTCTGGACGCCGGTCTGTACATGCTGCCCATGGCGGGGATGACGCTGGTCTTCGCGCCGGTGTCGGGACGGCTGGTCGGCAGCCGCGGCCCCCGGCTGTCCCTCCTCCTGGCCGGTACGGCGATGGGGGCGAGCGGGCTGCTCTTCGCGGCGTTCGGCGCGCAGTCGGCGAACCCGCTGATGTTCACCGGCTATGTCCTGTTCGGCATCGGGTTCGGCCTGGTCAACGCGCCGATCACCAACACCGCGGTGTCCGGGATGCCCCGCGCCCAGGCCGGGGTGGCCGCCGCGGTGGCCTCCACCAGCCGGCAGGTCGGCCAGTCGCTCGGCGTCGCGGTGATCGGCGCCGTACTGGCGAGCGGGGCGCATGCCACCGCCACCGCGGACGCCTTCCTCGCGGCCGGCCGCCCGGCGTGGTGGATCATCACCGGCTGCGGCGCGGCCGTCCTGCTGCTCGGCGCGCTGACCACCGGCCGGTGGGCGAGGGCGACGGCCGACCGCACGGCGGAGCTGTTCGGCGACGAGGCCCTGGGGTACCGGCCGGCGGACGCGCGGTCCTAGCACCTGTTCGTTTTGATCAGGCCGGAGTACCTGTCGTTTTGATCAGGCCGGATCAGGGAGCGAGCCGGTCCACACGACTGGTCCTGGACGGGCGGCCGGTGGCTTCGGCGCCGTGCGGGCTCCGCGGAAGAGGCGGTTCCGCCGCCCCGCGAAGGGGGCGCCTCCGCCGCTGCGTGAGCGGGGCGCGCGGGCGCTCACTGCGCGCCCATGAGTCCAAGCACCTTGTTGACGGCCTCGACGATCGGTACGCCGAGCGCGCCGAAGGTCGCGGCGATGCCCGCGACGGCGTACAGCGCCCGGTGGCGCTCCTGCGGCGGGACGTTCGCCCCGGACCGGAGGGCGGGCAGCGAGTCGTCGAGGGCCTCGGCGCCGGCCTGTGGGACCTGGGCACGCAACTCCTGTACCAGGGAGAGGAGTTCGCGGAGAGCCTCCTGCACGGCGGGGGACTCCGGGGCCGGGGTGACGCGCTTGTCGATGCCGACGTTGCCGGAGCCGCCGTGCAGGGTGACGTGGTCGCCGCCGCCCAGGTAGAAGTGCTGGTCCCCGCCGCTCATCAGCTCGCCATCCCCACGTTGCCGGTGCCGCCGTACATGTTGACGTTGTCTCCGAAATAGTAGTGCTTGGGGCTGATCGCGACGGTGTTCACCCGTACCACGAACTCCGCCTCGGGGTTCTCGATGGCGTGCGCGATCTGGTGGGCGAGCCGCCGTAGTTGGTCCGGGTCGGGGCTGGTCACCACGGCGGTGGAGGAGCCCGTCGTCTCCACGGCCAGGACGAAGTGCGGGGCCGCGCCGAGCACCTTCAGCATCTCCACCAGGGAGTAGACCAATGCGGCACCCGCGGCGATCACCACGAGCGCGGTGACCCCGCCGGAATCTCCGCTGCTGCTCCCGAAGCCGCCACTGGTGGCGGTGAGCAGGACGAGGAGGACCGTCCCCAGTCCGAGGAGCAGCAGCCGCTTCACGAAGAGCACCACGGCGTCCTTGCGCCGGGGGTGGATGGTGAGTGTGTACACCCGCGCGACGTTCTGGAGCGGGTAGTAGGCGTCACCGACCCAGAGCAGCCGCTTGCTGACCCTCAGATCGACCCCGATGACCGGCTGGGCCGCTGTCGGCGGTGCCACGTCGGGGTGGGGATCGGCGGCAGGCGGTGGTCCGGCAGGGGGCTGCGGCGGGGCGGTGGGCGGCAGCGGTGGGGCGCCGGGAGGCGGGCCCCCGGCGGTGCCCTGAGCCTCTGCCGGCGTGTTCCACGACGGCTCCGCCGGTCCTGTTGACGTCACGCGAGTCCCCCTCCGCAGACCTCACCGAGCGAGGTCCGGTCACCTCGTGGCAAGGAGATCCGCTTCTCTCCCTGCCGCACCGACGCAAGAGGTTTCACTGTGTCAGACGTCTTGCCGAAGAAGGAAGTTGGTCCTCCAGGGCGGCTCCTCGTCCGTACGGTCACACCGCGGCGAGCGCCGCCGGCTCCGCCGCCAGCCGCTCCAGCCGCTCCCGGGACGTCTCGTCCACGGGCGTGTAGGACAGCAGCTTGGGACCGTCGTTGGGGCCCGTCCACAGGCTGGTGGCGGTCAACTGCAGGGTGCCCACCCGGGGGTGGCGGAAGAGCTTGACGGCGCTGACCGGGCGGAGGATCTCGTGCTGCGCCCAGATCGCCCGGAACTCCGGCGACGCCTCCGTCAGCCGCGCGACCAGCGCCTTCCAGGCCGGCTCGGCGAGATGCTCGGCCATCGACGCCCGGAACTTGGCGGCCATCACCCGCATCGTGGCCTCCAGATCGCCGACGCCCGCCCGCCACTCGGGGTGGGTGAACGCCAGCCACATGCAGTTGCGGTCCTCCTCGGGCAGCGCGTCGAGGTCGCACAGCAGACGGCCGTAGGTGGGGTTGTAGGCGAGGATGTCGAACCGGCTGTTCTGGACGGCAGCGGGGAACGGCGAGAGCTGTTCCAGGATCTGCCGCAGCTCCCGGGTGACGCCCGTGCACTCCCGGCCGGGCACCGGGTCGACCGCCCCCGCCAGCGAGAACAGATGGCTCCGCTCGGCGCGGTCGAGCAGCAGCACACGCGCCACCGCGTCCAGGACCTGCGGCGACACATGGATGTCCCGGCCCTGTTCGAGCCAGGTGTACCAGGTGACGCCGACCGCTCCCAGGTGCGCGACCTCCTCACGGCGCAGGCCGGGGGTGCGCCGGCGGGCGCCCCGCGGCAGTCCGACCTGCTCGGGCGTGATCCGCTCCCGGCGGCTGCGCAGGAAGGCGGCCAGTTCGGCCCGGCGGGCGGCGGCGTCGCGCGGGGCGGTGCCGTACGGCGTGGTGCCGTACGGCGTGGCGGGGCCGGGGCCGGCGGCAGGCTGCGGCGGAGACGGGTCCACGGTCATGGGTCCAGCCTGCCGCAGGCCCGAGCCGGTTGCCAGGTAGCACTGGTACCAGGATAAGGACACTCTGGTACCCGTTTGAGCGGTCGGCGATCGTCGACTCCGTGAGCGAAACCCGAGCACAGACGACCACCCCGGAAGCCCTGGCCGTGCCCGCCGCGGCGCCGGCCACCGCCCCGGGGGCCGCGTTCCCGGACGCCCCGGCGACCCCGGGGGCACCGGCCGCACCCGGCCCCGCCCCACAGCAGCAGCGGACCCCGACCGTGCTGACCCCGCTCGGCCTGCTGACCGTGCTGCTGGGCGCGGCCCTCCCCATGATCGACTTCTTTATCGTCAATGTCGCCCTGCCGACCATCGACCACGACCTGCACGCGGGCCCGGCGATGCTGGAGATGGTGGTGGCCGGTTACGGCGTCGCCTACGCGATGCTGCTGGTCCTCGGCGGGCGGCTCGGCGACATGATCGGCCGCCGCCGGATGTTCCTGTGGGGCCTGGCCACCTTCGGCCTGACCTCGCTGGCCTGCGGTCTGGCACCGGACGCCTGGACGCTGGTGGCCGCCCGGGTCGCCCAGGGCGCCGCGGCCGCCCTGCTGCTGCCCCAGGTACTGGCCACCATCCAGGCGACGACCACCGGCAAGCGGCGCGCCAAGGCCCTCAGCCTGTACGGCGGCACGGCCGGGGTGTCCAGCGCCGTCGGCCAGGTGCTCGGCGGACTGCTGGTCTCCGTCGACCTGATGGGCACCGGCTGGCGCGCGGTCTTCCTGGTGAACGTCCCGATGGCCGCCGCGGCCTGGCTGCTGGCCGCCCGTACGGTCCCCGAGACCCGCTCCCCGCACCCGGCGCGGGTCGACGGCCCCGGCACCGCGCTGCTCGCCGCCGCCCTGATCACCCTGCTGCTGCCGCTGACCGAGGGCCGGGCCGCCGGCTGGCCCCTGTGGTCCTGGGTCCTGCTGGCCGTCTTCCCCTTCGTCGCCACCGCGTTCGTGCTGTGCGAGCGCCGGGCCGAACGCCTCGGCCGGACGGCGCTGGTGCCGCCCTCGCTGCTGCGCATCCCCTCCGTGAACAGCGGACTCCTGATGCTCGTCCCGTTCACGCTGGGCTTCGGCGGCTTCATGTTCGTGGTGGCGGTCGCCCTCCAGAACGGCCTGCACTACGGCCCGTTCGCCGCCGGACTGTCCCTGGCGCCGCTGTGCGCCGCCTTCTTCCTGGCCTCGCTCGCCGGCCCGCGGCTGGTGCTGCGGTTCGGGCGGCGGGTGGTGATCGCCGGGTCCCTGATCCAGGGCACCGGGCTGGCCCTGCTGGCGCTGACCGTGCACGCGGGCTGGCCCGGGATATCGGTGGCCGGCCTCGCGCCGAGCATGGCCGTGCTGGGCATCGGCCAGGGCATGGTGATGCCGGTGGTGATGCGCATCGTGCTGAGCGAACTGCCGGTGACGCAGGCGGGCGTGGGCGGCGGCGTCATGGTCACCACCCAGCAGTCCGGCCTCGCCCTGGGCGTGGCCACCCTCGGCACCCTCTTCCTCTCGCTGCTGCCGTCCATCGGCATCCGCGACGCCCTGCTCGCCGCGCTGCTGACGCAACTGGCGATCGTCGCGGGCACGACGCTGCTCACCCTGCGGCTGCCGCGCACGGTGCGCTGAGGCGCGCTGAAACGCGCTGACCTGGGCCGACCGCGCTGATCGGGAACGGCGGGAGGCGGGGGAACAACGGGGAACGACCGAGAACGATCGACGTGACGGCTGACAGATATTGAAATCTGTCAGCCGTCATGTCATGGTGAATACACGACGTTCCCCGTCCCTCCGCCACCTCACCCCGTCAGGAGCACGCTGTGCAGACCCGCACCCTCGGCACCACCGGCCCGCAGACCTCCGCCCTCGGCCTCGGCTGCATGGGCATGTCCGCCCTCTACGGCGACAGCGACCGCAGCGAATCCCTCGCGACCGTCCACGCCGCCCTCGACGCGGGCATCACCCTGCTCGACACCGGCGACTTCTACGGCATGGGCCACAACGAACTGCTGATCAACGAAGCGCTGCGCACCGCCCCCGCGGCGGCCCGCGAAAAGGCGCAGCTCAGCGTGAAGTTCGGCGCCCTGCGCACGGTCGAGGGCGGCTTCACCGGCTATGACGGCCGGCCGAACGCGGTGAAGAACTTCGCCGCGTACTCCCTCCAGCGGCTGGGCGCCGACCACATCGACATCTACCGGATCGCCCGGCTCGATCCGGACGTCCCGGTCGAGGAGACCGTCGGCGCCATCGCCGAGCTGATCGAGGCCGGGCACGTCCGCCACATCGGCCTGTCCGAGGTGGGCGCGCAGACCCTGCGCCGGGCCGCCGCCGTGGCCCCCATCGCCGACCTCCAGATCGAGTACTCCCTGATCTCCCGCGGCATCGAGGAGGCGATCCTGCCGACCGCCCGCGAGCTGGGCATCGGCATCACCGCCTACGGAGTCCTGTCCCGCGGCCTGATCAGCGGCCACTTCACCCGCGGCCGCCGGCTCGCCGCGAACGACTTCCGCGGCATGAGCCCGCGCTTCCAGGGCGAGAACCTCGACCACAACCTCGACCTGGTGGACGCACTGCGCAAGATCGCCGAGCAGAAGGGCATCTCGGTCGCACAGACCGCCATCGCCTGGGTGCTCTCCCGCGGCACGGACATCGTCCCGCTGGTCGGCGCCCGCCGTCGCGACCGGCTGACCGAGGCCCTCGGCGCCCTGGACGTCACCCTGGACGCCGACGAGCTGACCGCGATAGAGAACGCCTTCCCGGCCGGCGCCGCCGCCGGTGACCGCTACCCCACCCAGCAGATGGCCCACCTGGACAGCGAGCGCTGACGGCCGGGGAGACGGGAGCAGCAGAAGGGCCCGGACCGGGACCCCGTGGCCACCCTTCGGGTTCAGGACACGGCCAGGTACCGTCCGGTGGGTACCCACCCTCCGTGGGTACCCACTGTCCGTACCGCGCCCTTGGCCCCACCCGTGTCCTCCCCGCGGCACCCTCGCCCTCCCGAAAGGCCGACCGCACCATGCCCCCCGAGACGTTGACCCCCGAGCGCATCCTCGAAGCCACCGAGGAGGTGCTGCGCCGCTACGGCCCGGCCAAGGCCACGGTCGTGGATGTGGCGCGGGCCCTGGGCGTCAGCCATGGCAGCGTCTACCGCCACTTCCGTACGAAGGCGGCACTGCGGGAGGCGGTCACCGCGCGCTGGCTGGACCGTACGAGCCAGGAACTCTCGGTCATCGTCGCGGCGGAGGACCCGGCGCCGGAGCGGCTGGACCGCTGGCTGACCGCCCTCTTCGAGGCCAAGCGGCACAAGGCCGGGGACGACCCCGAACTCTTCGCCACCTACATGACGCTGATCGGAGAGAGCGGCGGTGTGGTCGACCGGCATGTCACCGACCTCGAAACCCAGCTCACCGCCCTCATCGAAGCCGGCGTCAGCCAGGGCGACTTCCACACCCCCTCCCCCGCCACCACCGCCCGCGCCGTCTTCGACGCCACCGGCCGTTTCCACGACCCGTGTTACGCCCCCGAGTGGTCCCGCCCCGGGATCACCGCCGACTTCGAGGCCGTCCGCGACCTGGTCCTGCGCGGCCTGCGCACGGACACCTGACCACGGCACACCGGGCACGGGACACGGAACCGGGGCGCACGGAACCCGGGCGCACGGATCGCGGCGAGCCGGGCAGGGCGACGTGAGCAGGGCAGTGTGAGCAGGTCGGCCTGAGCCGGACGGCCGGAACCGGGTGACCGGAACACGACGGCCGGAACCGGGTGACCGGAGCAGCAGGTCGCGGGCAGCTACACCGGGCCCGCCGTGCCGTGCAGGAAGAGGGCCCAGGCGAGGGCGCCGAAGGCGGCGGTGTGGAGGACGGCGCGGACGAGGTTCCAGGTGACCCAGCGGCCTTCGAAGGCGGCTCGGGCGGCCTCGGCCTGGTCGTCCTCGCCTGTATCGGCCGTGTCGAGGGCGGTGTTGAGCGGAACGTTGACTCCGCTGGTGACGAAGAAGCCCGCCAGGTAGGTCACCAGCGCGGCGAGAATCCAGGGCAGGGCCACCCGCCCCTGGTCGTTCCAGGCCAGCACGGTGGCGAGGAGGAGCAGCGGGACCGGCAGCAGAAAGGGGAGCAGGAACCAGCCGTTGAGAATGGCGCGGTTGATGTTCTGCATGGCCTGGACGAAGGTGCGGTCGGCGCTCCGGGCCAGGCCGGGCATCACCGCGTAGGCGAAGGCGGCGAACAGGCCGGCCATCAGGCCCGCGCCGAGCGTCGCGACCAGGAGCGTGACGGTCTGCAGTGCTCTCATGGCTCCCCCGTATCCGGTACGTGGGCCGACCCTACCGAGCGGCGCCCCCGGAGCCCGCCCCTTCAACGAGACCTGCGCTCAGGGCCGTTCCCCCGCCGCCCGTCCGGGACCGCACGGCCGACTCCGCGGCGCACCCGTCCGACCGGCGCAGCACGCCGGAGGACATGTTGTCGCACCGTTGCCGAAGGGAGCGGAAGCCCAGTGAGCAGTCCTGCAGCTCCCAGACGATACGCAGCGTCCACCGCCGGCCGAAGAGGTCGAGCGCGGCCATGAGCGGCCGCCCCGTGGACGAACCACGGACAGGCTGTCCTGGCGCCGGCGTTGCCATGGCGGCATCTCCTCCGGACCCTCGGCGCCGGCGATCACCGCACGCAACGGGTGCAGGGGCCGCTGCCCCTGCACCCACCGGCCCGCTGTCGCACGGGGACGAGCCGCACCGTCGACCCGACCACCGCACCCACCACGTCCCGCCGCGCGACACATGTGCATCCCGCCGCGCGGCACACTTCCGGGCACGCCCGCTAGCCCCCCACCCCCAGGAACCGCAGCACCGCCAGCACCCGGCGGTGGTCGGCGTCCGCCTTCGGCAGGTCCAGCTTGGCGAGGATGTTGTTGATGTGCTTGGCGACCGCGCTCTCGCTGACCACCAGCTGTGCGGCGATACCCGCGTTGGAACGCCCCTCGGCCATCAGCGCGAGGACGTCCCGTTCGCGGGCCGTCAGCCGCTCCAGCGGATCGCTCGCCCGGCGCACCAGCAACTGGGCGACGACCTGCGGGTCCAGCGCGGTGCCACGGTCCGCCACCCGCCGCAGCGCCTCGATGAACTCCTCGACATCCGCCACCCGCTGCTTGAGCAGATAGCCCACCCCGCTGGTGTTCGTCGCCAGCAGATCGGCCGCGTACCGCTCCTCGACGTACTGGGACAGCATCAACACGGCGGTACCGGGCCACTCCTGACGGATCGACAGCGCGGCCCGCACCCCCTCGTCCGTGAAGCCCGGCGGCATCCGGACGTCCACCACCGCGAGGTCCGGCCGGTGCTCCTCGACCGCGGCCAGCAGCCCCGGCGCGTCCCCCGCCTCGGCCGCCACCTCGAACCCGGCCATCTCCACCACCTTGACCAGCCCGATCCGCAGCAGAACGGAGTCCTCGGCGATCACGGCACGCCTCACATCGGGCACGGCAGCTCCACGCTCATCATGGTCGGGCCCCCCACGGGGCTGCTCATCCGGAAAGTTCCGTCCACGGAGCGCACCCGCTGCGCGAGCCCCCGTAGACCGCTCCCCCTGGACGGATCGGCGCCGCCCATCCCGTCGTCGGCGATCACCACCCGCAGTATCTCGCCGAGCCGGGTGACCGTCACGTCCGCCCGGGTCGCCTCCCGCGCGTGCTTGGCGATGTTCGTCAGCGCCTCGGAGACGACGAAGTACGCGACCGCCTCGACGGCCGGGGCGGTCCGCTGCGGCAGTTCCGCCGGGAGATCCACCCGCAGCCGTACGGGCAGCGGCGCGCGGGCCGCGAGCCCCGACAGCGCGGCGTCCAGGCCCAGTTCGTCCAGAACGGCCGGATGCAGCCCGCGCACCAGGTTGTTCAGCTCCTCGATGGCGTCCTTCGCCTCGCGGTGCGCGGCCTCGATGACCTCCCGCGCCTCCGGCGGCAGATCCGTGAGGGTGGCCTTGGCGAGCCCGAGGTTCAGCGCGAGGGACACCAGCCGCTGCTGCGCGCCGTCGTGCAGATCCCGCTCGATACGCCGCCGTTCCGCGTCGGCGGCGTCCACCGCACCGGCCCGGCTCTCGGTGAGGTCCTCGACCCGCCGCGCCAGCTCGTCGGACCGGCTCACGCCCAGCACCGCCCGCCCGACCAGGATCTCCAGCCGGACGAGGCCCGCGGCCAGGGCCGGCACGGCCGCGAGCGCCAGCAGACCCAGCACGCTGAGGTAGGTGGCCGCGGTGGTGTAGCCGCCGTGTTCGATGCGCCACCGCGGCGGGACGAGCCACACCCACACCAGGACCAGTGCCGCGGTCAGCGCCGTCAACAGCAGCCCCAGCAGCAGGACTTCCAGCACGCCGAGCAGTGGCCCGACCAGCACGTTGTAGCCCAGCTGCCGCTTGCCCGCCGTGAACCGCAGCCGCGGCAGCTCCACCCCGCATATCGCCCGGAAGCGCCAGCGCTGCGCCTCGGTGAGGCCGTACCCGGCGATGACCAGCAGGGTCAACGGGACGGTCAGGATCACGGGGGCGTCAGAGGATTTCCCGCTGATGGTGTCGGCCAGCGGGGACAGCGCCCACCAGCACAGCAGCACCGGGACGAGGTGCAACGGCGCCCCGGCGGCGATGAAGGAGAGGTCACGCCGCGTACGGACGAGGGCCCGGCGCAGCCGGGGCGGGAAGGTCATGATCACACCGTAGGGGGCGGGTTTCGCCACGACCATGACACCAGAATCCGAGGTCGGGGTGTAGCTGGTGCCACCCCAGGTCGGACAGCGGCATTACTGACGGTGGGCGACGGAAACCGGAGGGTTGAACACGAGCCCGACGGCCGGGTTCGCGACTCCGAAAGAGACCCTTCCATGGCCCTGATCGCCTTCAACTCCCCTGCCACCAAAAGTGGTTACCTCACCGGCAGTCCGGTGCGGATCGGCGCGCGACGCCGGTGGGCGGGCAAGATCCTGACCGGCGCGGGCCTCGTCCTCCTCCCCTGGCTCGGCTACCTCGCGGGCACCCTCCCGCCCGCCGAGGCCGTCGCCTGGGTCGCCCTCGACTCCCTGGAGGCCGTCGCCCTCCTCGTCACCGGCACCCGCCTGCTGCACGGCGACGCCCGGCACCGCGCCCCCGCGGCCGCCGCGGCCGTCCTCCTGCTCGCCGACGCCTGCCTCGACCTGGCCACCGCCGCCCCCGGCCCGGAACTGGTCACCGCCGTCGCCATGGCCGTCGGCGCGGAACTCCCCCTGGCGGGCCTGTGCGCCGGCCTCGCATGGCGACGGTCCTGAGTCCTAGGGGGTGTGCGAACGCATCCCGTAAGGGGTGCACGGCCCCCCTGCGGGCCACAACGCGGGGACACCGAGAGGCATTCCCGGTAGGGGCACCCCGCCAGGCACCCCCGCCCCCACCCCGCCCCCATGCCGAACGCACCACGACCTCACCCGCGCCGCGCACCCCCGTCCCCCACTCCCCCGCACCCAAAAGCGCCGGCCGGCCCCGGAAAAATCCGAGCCCGACCGGCGCTTGAGGGCACAGGTGGGCGCCCGTCGCGAAGGACCGGCGTCGCCCCGTGCAGGGACTAGCAGCCCAGCAGTCGCGCCCCCAGGTAGGCCTGGATCTGGTCCAGGCTGACGCGCTCCTGCTTCATGGTGTCGCGCTCGCGGACGGTCACCGCGTTGTCGTCGAGGGTGTCGAAGTCGACGGTGACGCAGAACGGCGTGCCGATCTCGTCCTGGCGGCGGTAGCGGCGGCCGATGGCGCCCGCGTCGTCGAACTCGATGTTCCAGTTCTTGCGGAGGTCCGTGGCCAGGCCCTTCGCCTTCGGCGACAGCTGCGGGTTGCGGGACAGCGGCAGCACCGCGACCTTGACCGGCGCCAGGCGCGGGTCGAGCCGCATGACGGTGCGCTTCTCCATCTTGCCCTTGGCGTTGGGCGCCTCGTCCTCGATGTACGCGTCGAGCATGAAGGCGAGCATCGCGCGGTTCACACCGGCCGCCGGCTCGATGACGTACGGAGTCCAGCGCTCGCCGGCCTCCTGGTCGAAGTAGGAGAGGTCCTGGCCGGAGGCCTTGGCGTGCGCCGACAGGTCGTAGTCGGTGCGGTTGGCCACGCCCTCCAGCTCGGAGAACTCGGTGCCGCCGAAGTTGAAGCGGTACTCGATGTCAGCGGTGCGCTTGGAGTAGTGGGAGAGCTTCTCGGCCGGGTGCTCGAACCAGCGGATGTTCTCCTCGCGGATGCCGAGGTCGCGGTACCAGTTCCACCGCTCGGCCATCCAGTACTCCTGCCACTGCTCGTCCTCGCCCGGCTTGACGAAGAACTCCATCTCCATCTGCTCGAACTCGCGGGTCCGGAAGATGAAGTTGCCGGGCGTGATCTCGTTGCGGAAGGACTTGCCCATCTGCGCGATGCCGAACGGCGGCTTCTTGCGGGAAGTCTGCTGCACCTGGGCGAAGTTGGTGAAGATGCCCTGGGCGGTCTCGGGGCGCAGGTAGGCGACCGAGGCGGTGTCCTGGGACGGGCCGAGGTGGGTGGAGAGCAGGCCGGAGAACTGCTTGGGCTCGGTGAAGCCGCCCTTGTTGCCGCAGTGGGGGCAGTTGATGTCCGCCATGCCGTTCTCGGGGAGCCGGCCGTGCTTGGCCTCGTACGCCTCCTCCAGGTGGTCGGCGCGGAAGCGCTTGTGGCAGGAGGTGCACTCGGTGAGCGGGTCGGTGAAGGTGGCGACGTGGCCGGACGCCTGCCAGACCTCGGGGGCCAGGATCACCGACGAGTCGAGACCGACGACGTCTTCGCGCGAGGTGACCATGGCGCGCCACCACTGGCGCTTGATGTTCTCCTTGAGCTCGACGCCCAGGGGACCGTAGTCCCAGGCAGCGCGGGAGCCGCCGTAGATCTCACTGCACGGATAGACGAAGCCACGGCGCTTGCTCAGGCTGACGATGGTATCGATCTTGTCGGCGGCCACGGTGCTCTCTTCATTACGACGACGAACGATGGATGGGCGGCGCCCTAGCGTCTCCATGAGGGGGTGAGGTCAAAAGACGGCCGGGCGAATAGTTCAGGGTACCGGCGGCCGTACCCCCTGGATCAAATCGGTTCCGGGCCTCATTGTCGTCCCGCTCACACCGGGCCATCTGTTGTTGACAATCGTTTCCAACATTGTTGAAAATGAGTGTCATGAACATACGCCGTCCCATATCCACCGCGACCCTGGCCGGAGTCTCGGTGCTCGGCCTGCTGGCCCTCTCCGCCTGCTCCCCCTCCGGCGGCGCCCGCACCGAGGACGGCAAGCTGCGGGTGACAGCGTCCTTCTACCCCATGGAATTCCTCGCCCGGCAGATCGGCGGGAAGCACGTCGAGGTGACCGACCTCACCAAGCCGGGCGTCGAGCCGCACGACCTGGAGCTCTCCCCGAAGCAGACCGGCCGGCTCGGCGAGTCCGGCGCGATCATCTACCTCAAGGGTCTGCAGCCCGCCGTGGACGACGCCGTCGCGCAGTCCGGCAACAAGCACGTCGCCGACGCGGCCGCCCTCACCTCCCTGGAGACGCACGGCACCGAGGTCGACGGCCACCACCACACCACCGGCGACAACCACTCCCACTCGGAGTCCGAGGGCGGCGACGACCCGCACATCTGGCTCGACCCGGTGAAGTACGCCGAGGTCGCCAAGGGCGTCAACAAGACCCTCGCCAAGGCCGACCCGAAGCACAAGGCCGACTACCAGAAGAACACCGACGCCCTGGTGAAGAAGCTGGACGGGCTGAACACCGAGTTCGAGGACGGCCTGAAGAAGCGGTCGTCCGACACCTTCCTCACCACCCACGCGGCCTTCGGCTACCTCGCCGAGCGCTACGGCCTCACCGAGGAGGCCATCAGCGGACTCGACCCGGAGTCCGAGCCCAGCGCCAAGCGGATCAAGGACCTGCACACCCTCGCCAAGGAGCACCACGTCTCCACGGTCTTCTTCGAGACGATCGCCAACCCGGCCACCGCCAAGGCCCTGGCCGGCGACCTCCACCTGAAGACCGACGTCCTCGACCCGCTGGAGGGGATCAACGCCAAGTCCCGCGGCAAGGACTACTTCGGTGTGCAGCGCGCCAACCTCGCCGCGCTGCAGAAGGCGCTCGGCAGCAAGTGACGGACACCGCACCGCACGTGACGGAGGCCACCATGAACCAGCCGCACCCCCAGCCGGTGATCGACCTGCGCGGGGCGACCGCCTCGCTGGGCGCCCGCCCGGTGCTGCGCGGGGTCGACCTCACCGTGCACTCCGGTGAGGTCGTCGCGCTGCTCGGCGCCAACGGCTCCGGCAAGTCCACCGCCGTCCGCTCGGTGATCGGCCAGGTCCCGCTCACCGGCGGTGAGCTGGCCCTCTTCGGCACGGAGTTCCGGCGGTTCCGGGACTGGGCCCGGATCGGCTACGTCCCGCAGCGCACCACCGCGGCCGGCGGCGTCCCCGCCACCGTCCGCGAGGTCGTCACGGCCGGCCGGCTGGCCCGTACGAAGCTGGGCATCCTGCGCAAGGCCGACCGGGCCGCGGTGCACCGGGCGCTGGAGCTGGTCGGTATGGCGGACCGGGCCAGGGACTCCGTCGACGCGCTGTCCGGCGGCCAGCACCAGCGGGTGCTGATCGCCCGTGCGCTGGCCGGTGAGCCGGAACTGCTGATCATGGACGAGCCGATGGCGGGCGTCGACCTGGCCAGCCAGGAGGTGCTCGCCGCCGCCCTGCGCGAACAGGTCGGCCGCGGCGCCACGGTCCTGCTGGTGCTGCACGAGCTGGGCCCGCTGGAGCCGCTGATCGACCGCGCGGTCGTGCTGCGGGACGGCTGTGTCGTCCACGACGGCCCGCCGCCCGAGGCCGTGGGCCAGCACGCGCTGCCCGGCCATGACCATGTCCACCCGCACGCCGACCAGGCCGCGGAACCGATCCGGACGGGGCTGCTGAGCTGATGGAGATCCTCGACTACGCCTTCATGCAGCGGGCCCTGATCGCCGCGTTGATCGTCGGCGTCACCGCCCCCGCCATCGGCATCTACCTCGTCCAGCGCCGCCAGGCCCTGATGGGCGACGGCATCGGCCATGTCGCGCTGACCGGCGTCGGCCTCGGCTTCCTGCTCAACACCAGCCCCATCTGGGCCGCCACCGCCGTCGCCATCGCCGGCTCCGTCGTCATGGAGCTGATCCGCTGGTACGGCAAGACGCGCGGCGACCTCGCGCTGGCCATGCTGTTCTACGGCGGCATGGCGGGCGGCGTGATGCTGATGAACCTGTCCGACGCGGGCTCCAACGCCAACCTCGGCACCTACCTCTTCGGCTCGATCACCACCGTCTCGCCACAGGACATGACGACGATCTACGTGCTCGCCGCCCTGGTGCTGGCGATCACGATCGGGCTGCGCCGCCAGCTGTTCGCGGTGTGCCAGGACGAGGAGTTCGCCCGGGTGACCGGCCTGCCGGTGCGGCTGCTCAATCTGCTGGTCGCCGTCACCGCCGCGGTCACCGTCACCGTCGCCATGCGCGTCGTCGGCCTGCTGCTGGTCAGCGCCCTGATGGTGATCCCGGTCGCGGCCGCCCAGCAGATCAGCCGCAGCTTCGCGGTCACCTTCTCGGTGGCCGTGGGGATCGGCGTCGCGGTCACCCTGACGGGTACCACCACCTCGTACTACGTCGACGTCCCGTCCGGCGCCACCATCGTGCTGTTCGCCATCGGACTGTTCGTCCTCTTCACCGGACTCGCCGCGCCGCTCGCGAAAAAGCGCGCAAGGGCTGCCGCGGAGGCCTCGAAGGGGTGCACTCTGGAGGTACCCGGCGGCCGCTCCACGACGGACGACGTCAGCGTGGCCGGGTGAACACGGGCGGCAGGACACCGGCGGACGCCGTCGGCGGACAGATACGTGTATCGGTAAGCGTCTCACCGGGGGGCCGGTCATCACCTGGCACAATGGCGGGACGCACGTGCAGGGGGAAGTCCTGACGTAGTGACGTCCTAGGGAGGCAACGGTGGCGACGAGCGCGGGTTCTCCGGTACGCGGCCGGTCGACGCGGCAGCGGACCGCGGTGTCGGCCGCACTCGACGAGGTCGACGAGTTCCGCAGTGCGCAGGAGCTGCACGACATGCTCAAGCACAAGGGCGACTCCGTCGGGCTGACCACCGTCTACCGCACGCTGCAGTCCCTCGCCGACGCCGGCGAGGTCGATGTGCTGCGCACCAGCGAGGGCGAGGCCGTCTACCGCCGGTGCAGCACCGACGATCACCACCACCACCTGGTGTGCCGGGCCTGCGGCAAGGCCGTCGAGGTCGAGGGCCCCGCGGTGGAGAAGTGGGCCGACCAGATCGCCAAGGAACACGGCTTCCAGGACGTCGCGCACACCATCGAGATCTTCGGCACCTGCGGCGAGTGCGCCGCGCGGGCCGGCGAGAAGCCGTAGCGGCAGCACAGACGACAGCGTGAAGGGCCGCCTCCGACGACCGGAGGCGGCCCTTCACACGTCTGCCCGCGGGCGCCGCCGTCAGGTCGCGGTCTCGCCCTCCGCCAGCTGCGCGCCGCCGAACCTGCGGTCCCGCTTGGCGTACTCCAGGCACGCCTCCCACAGGTTCCGACGGTCGAAGTCCGGCCACAGAATGTCCTGGAACACCATCTCGGCGTAGGCGCTCTGCCAGATCAGGTAGTTCGAGGTGCGCTGCTCACCCGACGGCCGCACGAAGAGGTCCACGTCCGGCATGTCCGGGTAGTACATGTACTTCGCGATGGTCTTCTCGTTGACCTTCGACGGTTCCAGCTTTCCGGCCCGCACATCCGCCGCGATGGCCGCCGCCGCATCCGCGATCTCGGCCCGCCCGCCGTAATTCACGCAGAAATACAGCGTCATCGCGTCGTTGTTCTTGGTCTGCTCCTGGGCGATCTGGAGCTCCTGCACAACCGACTTCCACAGCTTCGGCATCCGCCCGACCCAGCGGATACGGATACCCAGCGCGTCCATCTCGTCACGGCGCCGCCGGATCACATCGCGGTTGAAGTTCATCAGGAACTTCACCTCGTCGGGCGACCGCTTCCAGTTCTCCGTCGAGAAGGCGTACAGCGAAAGGTTCTTCACGCCCATTTCGATGCAGCCCTTGAGCACGTCCATGACGACGCCCTCGCCGACCTTGTGCCCCTCGGTGCGCGGCAGCCCGCGCTCCTTGGCCCACCGGCCGTTGCCGTCCATGACGACCGCCACATGGTTCGGGACGAGCTCACCGGGGATCTTCGGCGGCCGCGCACCGGAAGGGTGCGGCTCCGGCGTCACATACTCACGTCGATTACGGCCCAGAATCCCGCGTCGTGCCATGCGGCCCACGTCTCCTATGTGTCTTGAGGGCGTTTTTGCCTTGAGGGGCGTATGTGTCTTGAGGGTGGTTTCGCTATTTCTCTACATACCGGAGGGAACGCAGGCCCCGCTCCAGATGCCAGTGCAGATACGCCGTGACGAGCCCGCTGCCCTCCCGGGCGTGACGGGCCTCGCAGGCGTCCGCGGTCTCCCAGTCGCCGGTCAGCAGCGCGCTGAGGAGCCCGATGGCCTCAGAGGAGGGTACGACGCTCCCCGGCACCCGGCAGTCGCCGCAGGTCACCCCGCCCGACGCGACCGAGAAGAACCGGTTGGGGCCGGGCAGCCCGCACCGCGCACAGCTGTCGAAACTCGGCGCATAGCCGTTGACGGCGAGCGAGCGCAGCAGGAACGCGTCCAGCACCAGATGCGGCTCGTGCTCCCCGCGGGCCAGCGTCCGCAGCCCGCCGACCAGCAGCAGGTACTGCTGCACGGCGGGCTCGCCCTCGTGGTCGGTGAACCGCTCGGCGGTCTCCAGCATGGCCGTCCCGGCCGTGTAGCGGCCGTAGTCGGTGACGATCCCGCCGCCGTACGCCGCGATCGTCTCGCTCTGCGTACACAGCGGCAGCCCGCGCCCGATCAGCTCACTGCCGCGCGCGTGGAACTGCACATCGACGTGCGAGAACGGCTCCAGCCGCGCCCCGAACTTCGACTTCGTCCGCCGCACCCCCCGGGCCACCGCACGGACCCGGCCGTGCCCCCGGGTGAGCAGCGTAATGATCCGGTCCGCCTCACCCAGCTTCTGGGTGCGCAGCACGATGCCGTCGTCGCGGAACAGACTCATGGCGCCATTCTCGCGCATGGGCGAAGCGGGCCGGTCCGGGTGTCCCTCAGTCCCCTCCCCTCAGCCCCGCCCGCCCGCGGGGTGTTCGCCCCGGGAGTGCTCGGTCAGCGCGTCGGTGAGCTGCCGGGCGACCTCCATCGAGCACCGACCGAGTTCGACGAGCGGCGGGATGTAACGGTGCGCGATCGACACCGGGTCGGGCCGCAGCGAGGGCAGCACGACCCCGGCCCGCGCCAGGGCCTCGCGCAATTCCGTCGTCACGGCTTCCACTTCCTTGAACTGCTGCATGGGCGTCCGCACTTTCCGTGAGGGGTTTCACTGTTCGCATTCAGAGCGTGACGGTGTGGAACTACGGTGGGCAAGGGGGACGGCCACTGCAACGGGTGCGCAGAGAAAGGACGTACGTCATGGCCAATGCTTCACGGCAAGCTGCCTGGGAATTCTGGGGCACGGAGCTGAAGCGCCGCCGCGAGGACGCGGGCTTAACCCAGGAGGCCCTGGGCCGCCGGGTCTTCGTGTCCGGCGGCTACATCGGCCAGTTCGAGCAGGCGATCAGGAAGCCACAGTTGGATGTGGCGACGCGGATCGATGACGTCCTGCAAACCGATGGCTTTTTCGAGCGGACCTGGCGGAAGCTGATCGACGACAAGCGGTACGCGGATTACTTCGCGGCTGCGGCGGAGCTGGAACCGCTGGCGACGAAGATCTGCGAGTTCGAATCGATGATCGTGCCCGGCTTGTTGCAGACAGCGGGGTACGCGCAGGCGCTCACGCTCGCGGACAACCCGTTCGCGGCCGACGCGTGCATCGAAGAGACGGTCCACGCCCGATTGGACCGGGCGACCATCCTCAAGGAATCCACCCGGCCCTTGTATTGGGCGGTACTGCACGAGGCCGTACTACGGGTGCCGGTGGGTGGACCGGCCGCGATGGGTGAGCAGTTGGAGCACATCGCGCGGCTCGCACGCGAACGGAAGATCCTCGTCCAGGTCCTTCCGTTCGCGGCCGGGGCGTGCCCCCTCATGGGTCGCATGCTGACGCTCATGGAGTTCGAGGACTCCCCGCCAACCGCCTATACAGAAGCCGTGTATTCGGGGAATTTGCTGGACGATCCGGCCTCGGTGAAGCGCGTGCGGGAGAGCTACGATCAGGTCAGGGCCGCCGCTCTATCGCCGGGGGCGTCCCTGACCCTGATCGAATCGGCGGCGGAGGACTACAAACGATGCGCGAGTTCGACCTGAGCACCGCTAAGTGGCGCAAGAGCAGCTACAGCGACGGCAACGGCGGTAGCTGCGTCGAGGTCGCCGACGACGCCCCCGGCATCGTCCCCGTCCGCGACAGCAAGGACCCCCACGGCCCCGCGCTCGTCTTCCCCGCGGCCGGATGGACCGCCTTCATCGGCGCCGTCAAAAATTCGCATTTCACCGGTGCCTGACCGCCTTTCACCAGGCGTACACAACAGGCTCACAAAGGCCCCGCCATCGCACTGGATGACGGGGCCACATCACGTTATGGTCCGGGTCATCGTGGGCGGAAGACGACCTTCCGTACTTCTCAGTCGCCCCGTGGAAGTGGCCCTCACGGCTCGTCAACTGCCCGGTAGCATCCGGTGATGTTCGGCAGCACATCGCCGTGAAGGCCGGCCGATCCAGTCAGTACCCAATTGAGGATCTCGATGACATCCATACCGGAGGCGCTGTTGTGGTGCCTCAGCGCAGGTACGGCCGCCGCCGTGGTCCTGGCGGCGCTCTCGATCCGTGCGGGCAGGCAGCGCGCGGACCTGAGAAGGCGCCTGTCCGCCGCTGAGGAACAGAACAGCGCCACGCTCCACAGCAATACGGAGCTGACGGCCCGGCTGCGCGCCACCGAGGCCGAGATCCGGCACCTGGCCGGTACCCGGCTCCCCGATCTGACGCTGGCGCTGGCCCATCCCCATGTGCCCGTTCCGGGACTGCTGGACGCGCGGTTCACCGCGTCGGAGACCGACCAGGCGCTGAACGCCGTACTGGAGCAGGTCAGCGACGCGATCACCAAGGAGCGGGCGCGGGTCGACGCCGCCGCGCAGTCCACCCTCCGCGGGGCGACCACCACCATCCAGGCGCTGCTGTACCAGCTCCAGACGTCGCTGCAGGAGATGCAGCACCGCTACGACGACCCGAACGTCGCCCAGGACCTGCTGAACGCCGACTTCCTCAACGAGCAGGCGTTGCGGCGCGTCCAGGCCACCGGCGTGGTGTGCGGTGCCTGGCCGGGGCTGACCCGTGAGGACTCCTACCTCGCCGAGCTGGTCGTCGGCGCCACGTCCCGGCTGCGCGGTTACGAGCGCGTGAACGTCAGCAACCAGCTGCGTGACCCGATCGCGGTGGTCGCGCGGGCGGTGGAGCCGATCGCGATCGTGGTCACCGAACTGCTGGCCAACGCGCTGCACCACTCGCACCGTGAACTGCCCGTCACCATCACCCTCCAGCAGGGCAACCGCGGCGCCTCGGTCATCGTCGACGACTACGGCGTCGGCATGCACGACGACGAGATCAAGGCGGCGATGGAGCTGCTCGCGGGTGACCAGGACCTGCTGCTGACGCAGCTCGGTGACCCGCCGCGGTCCGGGTTCGCGGCGGCCGGCCAGCTGGTGCGGCAGTACGGCTTCGGGGTGCACGTCGAGCCCTCCCCGTACG
Organism: Streptomyces sp. NPDC001219; assembly: GCF_053597915.1. Lineage (NCBI taxonomy): Bacteria > Bacillati > Actinomycetota > Actinomycetes > Kitasatosporales > Streptomycetaceae > Streptomyces > Streptomyces sp. NPDC001219. The sequence continues at coordinate 203,693 of NZ_JBSFJF010000002.1, forward strand.
GCGGGGTGCGGGCGGTCGTGTACATCCCGGGTGACCCCCTCCTCACCGTCCTCGACGAGAGCACCCAGCCGATGTCCGTGATGGCTCCCATGCCGCACCGTGCCGCGGTGCCGGATCGTTCCGCCTCCGTGCTGCCCACCGGTACGGCGACGCCGCCCCCGGCCGCCGCGCAGCCCGCGCCCGCCGCGCAGCCCGCCCCCTCCTACGAGGCACCGGCCCAGCAGGCCGAGGGCGAACTCCCGCGCCGGCGGCGCCGTAAGCCCGTCTCCGAACCCGACGAGAGTGCCGCGCGCACCGAGTCGGCTCCCGAGCGCTCCCCGGAAGAGACCGGATCGCGCTGGGCAGCGCTCCAGCGCGGCACCGAGTCCGGCCGGGCGGCCGCCCAGTCAGAACCCCCTCGCAGTCCCGAAGGGAACTCCCAGTAATGAACAGCCCCACCCGCCGCCGTGTAGCCGAGGACAAGTCCTGGGTGCTGGAGCCCCTTTTGGAGCTGCCGCATGTGATTCACGCAGCCGTCATCTCCGGCGACGGATTCATCGAGGGGGCCTCGCCCGGCCTGAAGCGGGACTCCGCCGAGGGTGTCGCCGCGATGATGTCCGCGCTCCAGGGCGCGGGACGTGCCGTGACCGCGGCGTTCGCCGAGAAGGACGACACCCGGCTGCGGCAGACCGTGATCGAGTCCGATGAGGGTTTCGTCTTCGCGATTCCGGCCGGCGAGAACACCTGCCTGGCCGTCTTCGCCGGCCCGGAGGTGAACATGGGTGTGGTCGCGCACCATATGCAGGTCCAGGTGACGACCCTGGGCAACAAGGTCATGAACAGCCGGGCGCGGGACCTCGGCAACCCGGCATGACCCCGCGCCAGAGCAGCGGCAGGCGCCTCGTACCGGCCTATCTGGCGACCGGCGGACGCGCCCAGCCCAGCCGTAACACGTTGGACCGGCTCACCCTGCTGCACGGCGTGGGGATGCCGATCACCAGTGAGGTACGCCCGGAGGAGCACCGCATCCTGGAGCTGCTGCAGCCCGGGGCGCTGTCTCTGGCCGAGGTCGCCGCCCACCTTCACCTGCCCGTGAGCGTGGTGAAGGTGCTGGTGGCCGATCTCGTCGACGCCGGGCGGCTGCACGCCCGTGCCCCCATCCCCGAAGCCGAGCAATTCGACCGACACATCCTGGAGAGGGTTCTCGATGGACTCCGCTCTCTCAAGTCCTAGCCCCGGCACCGGCGCGAGCACCGGCAGCATGTACCTCTCCGGCGAGAACCAGACACTGGTCAAACTGCTGGTGGCGGGTCCGTTCGGGGTCGGCAAGACCACCCTCATCCGTGCGCTGTCGGAGACCCCTCCGCTGCACACCGAGGAGGTCATGACCCAGACCGGCGCCGCCGTCGACGACCTCGCCGGGGTCCGGGACAAGACCACGACCACCGTCGCCATCGACTTCGGGCGGCTGACCCTGCCGGGGGACCTGGCGCTGTACCTGTTCGGCACGCCCGGCCAGAAGCGCTTCCGCCCCCTGTGGCAGGACATCGCCCGCGGCGCACTGGGCGCCCTGGTCCTCGCGGACACCCGCCGGCTGGCGGACTCCTTCGAGGTGATGGACATCGTCGAGGAGGCCGGGCTGCGCTACGCGGTCGCGGTCAACACCTTCCCCGACGCGCCCCAGTACAGCGTCGAGAAGCTCCGCGAGGCGCTCGACCTGCACCCCGAGACCCCGCTGGTGATGTGCGACGCCCGCGACCGGGAGCAGTCCGTGGACGCGTTGATCGCGCTCGTCGGGCACGTCCTGGCCCACACCCCCGAGGAGAACCCGAACCCGTGACTTCCCCGCACCAGCCGGGAGCCGCACCGCCACCGGGCTGCCCGGCGCACGCCGCCGCCCCGTACCAGCAGGCACCCGCCGACGCCCACGCGCCGGTGAAGCTCTACGGACCGGACTTCGCCGCCGACCCCCACCGCATCTACGCGCAGCTGCGGCAGTACGGCGCGGTGGCGCCGGTCGAGATCGCGCCGGAGGTGACCGCGATGCTGGTCACCGACTACCGGGCGGCCCTCGACCTGCTGCACGACGACACCACCTGGTCCAAGGACTCCCGTGAGTGGATGACGACCGTCCCCGCGGACTCGCCGGTCATGCCGATGCTGATGTGGCGCCCCAACCTCTTCTACGCGGACGGGCCGGCGCACGTCCGCTACCGGGACGTCGTCGTCGACAGCTTCAAGCTCGTCGAGCCGCATGAGCTGCGGGCCCGTGTGCACCACGCCGCTGACACCCTGATCCAGCGGTTCGGGGCGCACGGCGAGGTCGACCTGATCGCCGACTACGCGCGGCTGATCCCGCTGCTGATGTTCAACAACCTCTTCGGGATGCCCGACTCCTACAGCGACCGGCTGATCGAGGCCATCGCGGGGATGCTGGACGGCACCTCCCCCGAGGAGGCCGCGGCCGCCAACGAGGCGTACACGAACTACATCATGGAGCTGGTCGGCGCCAAGAAGGCCCAGCGCGGCCCCGACCTGACGTCGTGGTTCATGGACCACCCCAACGCGCTCACCGACGAGGAACTGATCCACAACGTCATCCTCACCATGGGCGCGGGCAACGAGCCGCTCGCCAACCTCATCGGCAACGCGCTGTCGCGGATGCTCTCCGACGACCGCTACTACAACACCCTGTCCGGCGGCGCGCTGACCGCGCACGACGCCATCAACGAGGTGCTGTGGAACGACCCGCCGCTGACGAACTACTCCGCCCACTTCCCGGTCCGGGACGTCTTCTTCCACGGCACCTGGGTGCGCAAGGGGCAGCTGGTGATGGTGTCGTACGCGGCCGCCAACAGCCAGTTCGACACCGGGACACCGGGCTCGGGCGGCGGTTCGCACCTCGCCTGGGCGGCCGGTCCGCACGCCTGTCCCGTGAAGCGGCACGCGCTGCTGATCGCCACCACCGCGATCGAGCGGCTCACCGCCTGGCTCTCGGACATCGAACTCGCCGTGGACGCTAGCACGTTGCAGTGGCGCAACGGCGCGTTCCACCGGGCCCTCGTCGCGCTCCCGGCCCGCTTCACCCCGATCACCCCCGACCAGGCAGGAGCAACGCCGTGGCACAACAGGGACAGCAGCCCTTCGTCATCGACCCGGTCGGAAGCGACATCCACGGGGAGGCAGCCCGCCTCCGCGCACTAGGCCCGGTGGCGCGGACCGAGCTGCCCGGCGGTATCGAGGCCTGGACGGTCACCAGCCACACCCTGCTCAAGCAGCTGCTGACCGACGACCGGGTCTCCAAGAACCCCCGGGACCACTGGCCGGAGTGGCAGCGCGAGGAGATCCGCGGCAGCTGGCTGCAGTCGTGGATCGGCGTCACCAACATGTTCACCGCGTACGGCGCCGACCACCGGCGGCTGCGCAAGCTGATCGCCCCGGCGTTCACGGCCCGCCGCACCGACGCCATCCTCCCGCGCGTGGAGAGCATCACCGCGGCGCTGCTGGACGACCTCGCGGCGCACCCCGCGGGCGAGCCGCTGGACCTGCGGGCACGGTTCAACCACCCGCTGCCCCTGCAGGTCATCTGTGAGCTGTTCGGCTTCCCGGAGGGCGAGCAGCGCACCGAGCTCGCCCGGCTCGTCGAGGCGATCATGGACACCACGGCCACCCCGGAGCAGGCCGGTGCCACCGCGGCGGGCGTCCACGCGCTGCTGTCCGGACTGGTCGGCAGCAAGCGGGAGAACCCGGCCGACGACCTCACCAGCCTCCTGGTCTCCGCGCGGGACGACGAGGGCCAGAAGATGACCGAGCAGGAGCTGCTGGACACCCTCCTGCTCGTCATCGGCGCCGGTCACGAGACCACCGTCGATCTCCTCGGCAACGCCGTGCACGCCCTGCTGACCCACCCCGGGCAGCTCGCGCTGGTGCGGTCGGGCGAGGTCTCCTGGAACGACGTCATCGAGGAGACGCTGCGCTGGGCCCCCAGCATCGCCGCGCTGCCGCTGCGCTTCGCGGTGGAGGACATCGAGATCGCGGACGGTCCGACCATCCGCAAGGGCGAGGCGATCCTGCCGGGGTACGCGGCGGCGGGCCGGGACCCCGGGTTCCACGGGGACACGGCCGCCGGCTTCGACGTGCGGCGCCGTCGCCAGGAGCACCTGGCGTTCGGGCACGGCGTCCACCACTGCCTGGGTGCGCCGCTGGCGCGTATGGAGGCCAGGATCGCCCTCCCGGCGCTCTTCGCCCGCTTCCCCGATCTCCAGCTGGCTTCTCCGGCGGAGGAGCTGGAGCCCACGGGTGGTTTCATCTCGGGCGGTCTGCGCAGCCTGCCGGTCCGTCTCGCCCCGGCGTGATCCCGGTGTGAAGCGGGCCTGGACCGGCCCGCCGTCATGGCGCGAGGCCCCGTCACCCTGCCCGGGTGACGGGGCCTCGCGCTGTCCGGACGTCCGGGGGGATGACGGACGCCCGGCCTCCGTCAGGACGGTGTACGGGCCGCGGCCAGCAGTCGGCCGGTCTCGGCGGGGCGCAGCATCAGGGCGCTGCCGACGGTGCTGAGCACCTCGCGTTCGGCGGGGGTGTAGGCGCCGTCGGCGAGGGCGATCCGGGCGCCCTGGAGGAGGAGCGACTCCCGGCCCGCCGGGGCGAGGTGCGGGGCCAGCGGCTCCAGCGCCTCGTGGAGCTCTATGGCCAGCGCGGTGCCGCACGGGTCCAGGCCCCGGTGGCCGCAGTGGCCGCCGGTGACCGCGCCGTAGGTGCCGGTGAGCCGGGCGGTGTCGGCGGCGAGGGCGGCGAGCAGGGTCAGCAGCTCGTCCTCGGAGCAGTCCGCGAAGCCGGCCACGCGGACCGTGTCGACGGCGGTGTCGCGGACCGCGCGGGAGGAGGTGCCGCCGGCGGCCAGCAGCGCGAGGGTGACGGTGTGGACGGCGTCCCGGAGCATCGCCGAGAAGCGGACGGTGGTGGGGTGGTCCAGGGCGTCCGGGCCGAAGTGGCCGTGGCAGGCGGAGCACTCCAGGACGGGGCCGGTGGCGCCGCGGGAGAGGAGCGGGAGGCCGAGGACGGTGAGGCGGCGGCGGCCGGTCCGGCGGAGGTAGTTGCGGTCCCCGCCGCAGTCCGGGCAGAAGAACTCGCCGTCGGCGACGGTACGCCAGGACGTGCGCACGCCCATCACACGCATCTTGCGCATCACGTCAGCCCTCCGTAACTCACCCATGACGCCCGGGACACGGGTGGGAGTCCCCCCATGACCCCCTCGTCGTATGGGACGTGATGTTAGCCACATGTGTGATGCGGCGTCAGCACCTCGTACCGGACAACTGGCCGGATGACGGAGGGCCCCGCCCCCGCGGAAGGCCGGGGGCGGGGCCTGGGGACGCCGTGAAGCGCGTGGCCATGAGGAGGCGGGGTGCGGGTGGGGTGGCCGGAGGGACCGCGCTTGACGGGGGCCAGGCTTTGGCCAAAACCGGTGGGGGCGGCGGGCCGCGCCGGAGCCGCCGTCAGCCGCCAGCCGTCAGCCGTCAGCCGTCAGCCGGACGAGGCCATCAGGGCGCGGGCCACCTGCCGCGTCTGGTTGTCGAGGCCGCGGGCGTTGGGGTGGACGAAGGTGCAGGCCTCGCCGGTGCCGGGGAGGGAGCGGCACTGCTCGTTCGGCGGGTCGGTCTGGTCGCCGTGTCCGGTGAGGTTGTCCTTGACGCCGTACATCCACTTCGCGTCGCCGCTCTCGCACACCCCGTGCGCGGTGCTCGGCCCGTAGGTGTCGACGTAGGTCGCGGCGTGGTAGGCGGCGCGCTTCTCCAGCAGTGCGTTCAGGCGGAGTTCGAGGCTGTCGAGCCAGGGCATGTCGCCCTTCTTGACGGTGCCGAGCTGGTTCCAGCGGCCGAAGGTGCAGCCGGAGTTGTCGGGGACGATGGCCGGATAACCGACGACCGCGACCCGGGCGTGCGGTGCCCGCCGGTGGACCTCCCTCATCATGTGGGCGAGGTCGGTGTCGAGCCGGGTGAACTGCCCCTCCAGCCACTCCTCGCCCGCACCGCCGTTGCTGTAGTGGTCGGTACAGGGCTTCAGCTTGAAGGGGCTGGTGGCGCCGAGTTCGAGGCACTTCTTCACGATGGGCCCGAAGCCGAGGGAGTTGCCGCCGATGCCGACGGTCACGTAGTCGGTGTCCGGGCTCAGCGCCGCGACCTGCGGGGGCAGATCGGACCAGCCGCCCGGGGGCGGGATGGTCGGCGGCCCGTAGATCTTGGACGCCGGCTGGGAGGCCAGGACGCCATCGACCACCTCGGCGGCCCCGCAGGTCACATCCGTCAGCTGGAGTCCGAGCTGTCCGGCGACCTGGTGCGGGTAGTTGCGCCCGGAGCGGCCGCAGCCATCGTGCTCCTCCCAGGGGCGGACGAACACCCCGGCGCTATAGGAGTCGCCGAGCGCCACGTACTGCGGGCGGTCCGCCGTCCGGGCCGGGGTGCCGGACGCCGCCGGGGCGAACGCGGCGGCCACCACGGCCAGCGAGGCCGCCGCCGCGACGGCCAGCCGGGAGAGTGCGGGCATGCCGTATCTGCTCATCTGCACGTCCTTGGTGTCCGCGCCGCGGCCTGTCCGACGAGCGCTCATCACCAAACGTACTGACTCACTTACTCACCGTGACATGAGTGGTGCCCAAACCCCACCTTCAGGTGGCGGGGTCGCACAACGGCGCCCCCGCGGCTCGGAGAGAGCCACGGGGGCGCCGGGGACAGCGTGCGGTGCGGGCGTCAGCGGCCCGCGCGGTTGACGGCGGAGACCACGGCCTTCAGCGAGGCGCGGGTGGTGTTCGCGTCGATGCCGATGCCCCACAGGACCTTGTCGCCGATGGCGCACTCGATGTACGAGGCGGCCAGCGAGGAGGCTCCCTCGCTCATGGTGTGCTCCTGGTAGTCCAGCAGCCGCGCGTCGACGCCGATGCCCTGCAGCGCGTGGAAGAACGCCGAGATCGGGCCGTTGCCGGTACCGACCAGCACCGTCTCCGCGCCGTCCACCTCGGCCTCGACGGTCAGGGTGTCGACGCCGTCCTTGTCGGTGGTGGTCTGGCCGTTCCTGACCTGGATGCGGCCCCAGGGGTTCTCGGGGTTGGGCAGGTACTCGTCCTGGAAGGCCGACCAGATGGCGGCCGGCGTGACCTCGCCGCCCTCGGCGTCGGTCTTCTCCTGGATGATCCGGGAGAACTCGATCTGCATCCGGCGCGGCAGTTCCAGCTTGTGGTCGTTCTTCAGGACGTAGGCGATACCGCCCTTGCCGGACTGCGAGTTGACGCGGATGACGGCCTCGTAGGAGCGGCCGACGTCCTTGGGGTCGATGGGCAGGTACGGGACCGCCCACTCGATGTCGTCCACGGTCTTGCCGGCGGCGGTGGCCTCGGCCTCCATGGCGTCGAAGCCCTTCTTGATGGCGTCCTGGTGGGAGCCGGAGAAGGCGGTGTAGACCAGATCGCCCGCGTAGGGGTGGCGCGGGTGGATCTCCATCTGATTGCAGTACTCGCTGGTGCGACGGATCTCGTCGATCTGCGAGAAGTCGATCTGCGGGTCGACGCCCTGGGAGAACAGGTTCATCCCCAGCGTCACCAGGTCGACGTTGCCGGTGCGCTCGCCCTGCCCGAACAGGCAGCCCTCGATGCGGTCGGCGCCCGCCATGATCGCCAGCTCGGCGGCGGCGACCGCGGTGCCCCGGTCGTTGTGCGGGTGCACGGACAGGCATACGTGCTCGCGCCGGGTCAGGTTGCGCGCCATCCACTCGAAGCGGTCGGCGTGGGTGGAGGGCGTGGAGCGCTCGACGGTGGCCGGCAGGTTCAGGATGATCTCGCGGCCCTCCTCGGGCTGCCAGACGTCACAGACCGCCTCACAGACCTCCAGGGCGAAGTCCAGCTCGGTGTCGGTGAAGATCTCCGGGCTGTACTGGTAGCCGAAGATCGTCTCGTCGCCCAGGATCTTGTCGGCGTACTCCATGACCAGCCGGGTGCCGTCCACAGCGATCTGCTTGACCTGCTCCTTCGAGCCGCGGAAGACGACCCGGCGGAAGGTGGGCGCGGTGGCGTTGTACAGGTGCACCGTGGCGCGGTGGGCGCCACGCAGCGACTCGACGGTGCGCTCGATCAGTTCCTCGCGGGCCTGCGTCAGGACGGAGATCGTCACGTCCTCGGGGATCGCGCCCTCTTCGATGATCGAGCGGACGAACGCGAAGTCCGTCTCGCCGGAGGACGGGAAGCCGACCTCGATCTCCTTGTAGCCCATGCGCACCAGCAGGTCGAACATCTCGCGCTTGCGGGCGGGCGACATCGGGTCGATCAGCGCCTGGTTGCCGTCGCGCAGGTCGGTGGAGAGCCAGCGGGGCGCGACGGTGATGCGGTTGTCCGGCCAGGTGCGGTCGGGGATGTCGACCGCCTCGTAGCGGCCGTACCGGTGGACCGGCATCCCGGAGGGGCGCTGCAGCTGCGTCGCGTTGGTGACCGGGGTGGGACGGCCGACGGCATGGCCTGCGGGGCTCGACGGATTCGTCATGATGCGTAGGGCTCCTCGTATGTCCGCTGGGGGTGCCCCTGCTCCAGAAGAGTCAGGGCGGGGCCGACGGGGCGACAGATCGCAGCACCGAACTCCGCGGGGAGGGGGTCGGCCTACGACTACAGGCCCTCGCCGCGGCAGCTAAGGAGAAGCAGCCCGAAACGCATGATGCACAGCACCCTAACCGAGGTACGCCCTGTCTGGCGGTCGCGTATCAGTATGCGGGACCGGACGGACGTTACGACCTAAATGCGACCAACCACACTTTTACGGGAATCTTGGACGCGGGCAGTGACAGCCGCATTACACAGTGCCACCGTTTGTGCATGGACCTCAACGACGCGCAGTCAGATCCCGCCACCTGCCACACGCCCGTCTTCTGCACGATCATCCCGCCGCACATCCTCGACAACCTGGCCCAGTCGGACGACCCGGAGCGGCACGAGCCCGCCCGCCGCACCCTGGAGCACGACCACGTACGGCGCACCGAGCGCCGCGCGATCGCCGACCGCGGCGGCCTCACCCCCGGCGAGGCCGGCGCCGGGGCCGACAAGCCGAACCGCACCATCTACGACGCCCGCCACCGCGAGGACCTGCCCGGCAAGAAGGTGCGCAAGGAGTCCGACGGCCCCTCCAAGGACGCCTCCGTCAACCGCGCCCACGCCGGCCTGGGCGCCACCTTCGAGCTCTACCTCAAGGTCTACGGCCGCAAGTCCATCGACGGCGCCGGCCTGCCGCTCAACGCGACCGTCCACTACGGCCGGCGGTACGACAACGCCTTCTGGGACGGCGAGCGGATGGTCTTCGGCGACGGCGACAACGACCTGTTCAAGGACTTCACCATCCCCGTCGACGTGATCGGCCACGAGCTGACCCACGGTGTCACCCAGTACACCGCCAACCTCGACTACCAGGGCCAGTCCGGCGCCCTCAACGAGTCGGTCTCCGATGTCTTCGGCGTGCTGATCAAGCAGTACGCCCTCGGCCACACCGCCGACCAGGCCGACTGGCTGATCGGCGCCGACCTGCTCGGCCCGAACGTCACCGGCACCGCCCTGCGCTCGATGAAGGCCCCGGGCACCGCCTACGACGACGACGTCCTCGGCAAGGACCCGCAGCCCGCCGCCATGAAGGACTACGTCAAAACGACCGACGACAACGGCGGCGTGCACATCAACTCCGGCATCCCCAACCACGCCTTCTACCTGGCCGCCACCGCCATCGGCGGCAAGGCCTGGGAGCGCGCCGGGCAGATCTGGTACGACGTGCTGACCGGCGGCGAGCTCGGCAAGAACGCCACCTTCACCGACTTCGCCACGCTCACCGTCAAGGCGGCGCAGGCCCGCTACGGCGCCGGCGACGAGCACGAGGCGACGGTCAAGGCCTGGACCCAGGTCGGCGTCACCACGAAGTAGCGGCGCCGCACCACGCGGGGCGGCGGGATTCGGCAGCGCCTTCCGCCCCGCGCACGATTACCGTGGCCATACGGGGTAGGAGTCCGTCGAAGACGTCGGAGGAGTCCGATATGCGCATTCACGTCCATCGCACCGGAGGCTTCGCGGGCGTCGACCGCCGCGCCGAGGTCGACACCTCGGGCCGCCCCGACGCCGATGACTGGCAGGACCTGGCCCAACAGGCCGTCGCCACCGCCCGCACCGAACCCCCCGTCGGGGTCCCGGACGGCTTCAGCTACCAGATCACGGTCGACGGCCGCACGGTCTACTGCTCCGACCCGCGCCTCACCAAGGAACAGCGGTCACTGATCACGAAGGTGATGAAGGAAGGGGCGTAGCCGCCTCCGGAGATCTCGCGGGGCCGTCCGGGTCAACTCCCGGGCGGCCCCGCCCTCTTGACACCGTTACCGCCGGTTACAAAGATCCGGCGCATGACGACCGAACCGGTGCCCGCCCCGCTGCCCCGCTTCCCCCGTGACTTCGTGTGGGGGGTGTCCACGTCCGCCGCGCAGATCGAGGGGGCGGTGACCGACGGCGGGCGCGGGCGGTCCGTGTGGGACGTGTTCGCGGCGGAGGCGGGGCGGATCAAGGACGGGTCGGACGCGCGGGTGGCGACCGGCCACTACCACCGGTACCGCGAGGACGTGCGGCTGCTGGCGGAGCTGGGGGTCGGCGCGTACCGGTTCTCGGTGGCCTGGCCCCGGGTGGTGCCGGACGGCGCCGGGGCGGTCAGCGCGGCCGGGCTGGACTTCTACGACCGGCTGGTGGACGCGCTGCTGGCGGCGGGCGTCGCGCCGGTGCCGACGCTGTTCCACTGGGACACCCCGCAGGCCCTGGAGGACCGCGGCGGGTGGCTGGTCCGGGAGACCGCCGAGCGGTTCGCGGCGTACGCGGACGCGGTGGCGGAGCGGCTCGGGGACCGGGTGCGGCGCTGGATCACGCTCAACGAACCGGCCGAAGTGACCTTGCTCGGCTATGGGCTGGGCCAGCACGCCCCGGGGCGGCAGCTGCTGTTCGACGCGCTGCCGGCGGCACACCACCAGCTGCTGGGGCACGGCCTCGCCGTACAGGCGCTGCGGGCCCGCGGGGCGACGGACATCGGCATCGCCAACTCGCACGGGCCGACCTGGACGGCGAGCGTGTCGGAGGCGGACACCGCGGCGGCCGGCCTCTACGACCTGCTGCTCAACCGGCTGTTCGCGGAGCCGGTGCTGCTGGGGCGGTATCCGGACGAGGAGCTGGCGGCCCTGCTGCCGGGGCCGGTCGCCGAGGATCTGAAGGTCATCGCGCAGCCGCTGGACTGGTACGGGATCAACTACTACCAGCCGACGCTGGTGGGCGCCCCCGGGGCCGGGGGGACTGCCGCGGCCGACTTCGGCGGCATCCAGCTACCGCCCGAACTGCCCTTCGCGCCAAGGGAGATCGAGGGCTATCCGCGGACCGACTTCGGCTGGCCGGTGGTGCCGGAGGCGCTCACCGAACTGCTGCTGTCGTTCCAGGAGCGCTACGGCGACCGGCTGCCGCCCGTCGTGATCACCGAGAACGGGTGCTCCTACGAGGGCGTCGAGGACCGGGAGCGGATCGCGTTCCTGGACGGGCATCTGCGGGCGCTGCACACGGCCATGGCGGCCGGGGTGGACGTGCGGGGCTACTTCGTGTGGTCACTGATGGACAACTTCGAATGGGCGGAGGGGTACGCCCGCCGGTTCGGGCTGGTGCACGTCGACTACACGACGCTGGAGCGGACGCCCAAGGCGTCGTTCCGCTGGCTGCGGGACGCCCTCCGGGAGCAGGCCAGGGAGTGAGCCGCCCCACGGCTCCGGAGGCGCTCACGGAGCCGGCGGAGCGGGCCGGGCGCGGGTGGACCGCCGCGCTCTCGCTGGCCAACGGGGCGGTCTGGGTCGGGTGGTACGGGCCGCTGCAGATCCTGCTCGCCCTCCAGGCCGCGGAACTCGCGCCGCCCGGCACCGCGAAGGAGTCGGTGCTGGCGTGGGTGACGGGGGCGGGCGCGGTCGTCTCGATGGTGGCGAACCCGCTGTTCGGGGCGCTGTCGGACCGTACCGCCTCGCGGTTCGGGCGGCGTACCCCCTGGGTCCTCGCGGGCGTCCTGGGCGGGGCCGGGGCGCTGGTGCTGCTGGCCGGGGCGGACACGGTGCCGCAGATGGCGCTGGGGTGGTGTCTGGTGCAGCTCACCCTCAACGCGGCGTTCGCCGCGGTCACGGCGGCGGTGCCGGACCGGGTGCCCCAGCGGCAGCGCGGGGCGGTGGGCGGCTGGGTGGGCGCCGCGCAGATCCTCGGGGTGGTGACCGGTACGGGGCTGGCGACGCTCGCGGGCGGGGTGGTCGCCGGCTATCTCGCCTGTGCCGGTTTCGCGGTGCTGGGCACCCTCCCGTACGTGCTGCTGCACCGGGACCCGGTGCTGCCGGCCGGGCGGCGTCCGGCGGGCGGCGCACGGGCCCTGCTCGCCGGGTTCCTGATCAGCCCGCGCCGCCACCCCGATCTGGGGTGGGCCTGGCTGACCCGGTTCCTGATCAACCTCGGCAACGCGCTGGCCCTGCTGTACCTGCTCTACTACCTGCGCGACGTGCTGCACCGGCCGGACCCGGACGGCGGGGTGCTGGTGCTGACCGCCGTCAACGCCGTGACGCTGCTCGGCACCGTCGTCGTCGGCGGCCTCTGGTCGGACCGGGTGGGGCGCCGGAAGCCGTTCGTGCTGTGGGCGGGCGTGCTGATGACGGTGGCGACCGTGCTGCTGGCCGGGTGGCAGACCTGGCCGGGCGCACTGTGCGCCGCGGCGCTGCTCGGGGTCGGCTTCGGTGTCTTCACCTCGGTCGACTTCGCGCTGATGACGGAGGTGCTGCCGGCCGCCGCCGACCGCGGCAAGGACCTGGGCGTCATCAACGTCGCCAACGCCCTGCCGCAGGTGGCCGCCCCGGTACTGGCCGCCCCGATCGTGCAGCACCTCGGCGGCTACCGGGTGCTGTACGGCGTCGCGGCGGCCGTCGGGCTGCTGGGGGCGCTGCTGGTGCGCAGGATCAGGGGGGTGGCATGAGGCCGGGCGGGCGGGCCGCAGCTCCAAGGCGGAGCACGTCACCCAGTTGTGGGTGACATCGCAGTCGCCCTGCCCCTGCCCGGACCATGCCGGGCAGGCCGACGATCGAGTCGATGAGTCCGACGCCGTGGCCCGGCTGACGCAGCCGTCCTTCGCTCCGGCACCAGGCGCCGCGCCCGGTCGGCCCTGCCCGCGACGGCCCGCTCACCTGGCACATTTGCCGCCCACTTAAAGACATCGCGGCCATACGGCCCTGAGGGCAGGATGAAGCCGTTCCACTCCGGTTCCTGAGCATGTGGCCCCCACCGTCCTGTCCAGGCGTTTGCCCCGTCCGTGTCGAACCCACCTCGATGTCCGTGGGTCCTCGGACGTCCGTCGGCAGACCCGCCGTCCACCACTCGTGACCACGGCTTAACCCGGAGTACCGCCGTGCGGCACCACCAGCATGGCGTCCGATCTTCCTGATGCGCAGGTCAGACGAGCATGGAGGCAAGACCATGTCCGAACAGAGACAGGCCCGCCGAATCTCCCTGTTCGACTCCACGCTGCGCCCCGGCGAGCAGGCTCCCGGGATCGGCTGACAGCCCGGACATCCTGCCTTAGACGAGAGGGAACGAGCGTGTCCCAGCAGGCCCTCCACCATGGCGCAGCACCCGTCGCCATCCGCAGCGCCGCCTGGTATCTGCCCGAGCGCACTCTGCCGGTCACCGACGTAAGGACGCTCGACGAGACCGAGCGCGCCACCCGCGACGGTCTGGGTATCGACACGGTCCGGGCGGACGACCGGCTGAGCGCCGTCACTCTCGCGGAACGTGCCGCGCGCCGAGCGCTCGAACAGGCCGGGCTTGACGCCCGGGACCTGGGCGCCCTGGTGATGGTGGAGTCGCGGGTCCAGGAGACGTTCCTCAGCTCCGAGGTGACCAGGCTCCAGCACCAGCTCGGCGCCGACAACGCCACCACTTTCTCGGTGGGCGGGCTCGGCTGTGTCTCGATCACCCCGGCCCTGCTGACGGCCCGCGGACTGCTGGCCGCGGACCCTGCCCTGGAGCACGTCCTGGTCGTGCACGGCAGCAAACCGGCCGCCGCCCTGCGCTACCGCCACCCCGTCACGGTCAACGGCGACGGCGGGCAGGCGCTGCTGCTCTCCCGCAGCGGGCGGATACGGGTACGCGACATCGCGCAGCTGACCAACGGGCGCTACTGGGACCTCTTCCACGTCGACTACCGGGACCGCCCCACCGCTCAGTGGCGCGAACAGTGCACGGAGCCCAGCACCTACTCCTTCCGCCTGGCCATGGAGACGCGCAACCGCTTCTCCGCGATGCTGGGCGACCTGCTGCGGCGCAACGGAATCAGCCGGGGGGACGTCGCCGGCTTCGTCAGCCAGAACCTGTCCGCCGGGAGCTTCGCCTTCCTTGAGGACTCCCTGGACATCGAGCTGCTGCCGGCGTGCCGGGAGAACCTCCGGCAGTACGGACACCTCGGTCCCAATGACGTCTTCCTCAATCTCCGCACAGCACTCGACCGCAAGGAGCTGGCCCCCGGCGACCTTGCGGTCCTGATCAACGTGAGTCCGGTGGCTGCCTGGAGTCTGCTGCTGGTCGAGACAGGTCCACAGGAGGACGCGGCATGAACGACATCACCTCGCAGATCACCGGCTTTCTGAGCGCGGCTCTTCGCCGGCAGGTCGAGCCGGACGACGACTACTTCGCGCAGGGCCTCGCCGACTCACTGTTCGCACTGGAGCTGGTGACCTTCGTCGAGAGCCACTTCGCCCTCACCGTCGAGGTCGAGGACCTGGATCTGGACAGCTTCAGGACCGCCAACCGCATCACGGAGTTCGTCCGGCGCAAGACCGGAGCACCCGAGCTGGGAGAAGCGCATGTCGAGGGTTCCTGAAAGCCGCCCCGGCGCCGCGACGACGGATCTGTCGCCCGTGGAGCCCGTGGATCTGTCCCCGGTCGCGGCCGATGTGGCGGCCCACGCGCATGAGTGCGCCTCTCGTTGGGACCAGGACGGCGGACTGCCCGATTCGGTGCGCAAGAAGCTCGCCGCGTCGGGACTGCTCGCCGCGGACCTGCCCGGGCGGTACGGGGGCGTAGGCCTTCATCCGCTCACGCTCGGGGAGATCACCGCACGGATCGGTGGTGAGTGCAGCGCCCTGCGCGGGCTGCTGACCGTACAAGGCATGGTCGCGGCGGCGCTGCTGCGCTGGGGCACCGAGGCACAGCGCGCCGACTGGCTGCCCGGGCTGGCCGGCGGCGAGCTGACCGCCGGCTTCGCGGCGAGCGAGCAGGGCGCCGGCAGCGCGCTGGGGTCGGTGGAAACCCGTATCGAGGCGTCGGACCGGTCGGGCCACCAGGAACTGGTCGTGAGCGGTCGCAAGAGGTGGGTCACCTTCGGTGCGGTCGCCGACGTGTTCCTGGTCCTCGGCACGTACGAGGGAAGACCGACCGCCGTGCTCGTGGACGCGGACCGCGCCGGCGTCGAGCGGGAGCCGGTGAACGGCCAGCTCGGCATGCGGGCCGCCCGGATCGCCCACCTGTCCTTCGACCGTGTGCGGGTGCCCCGGCGTCAGCTCGTCGCCCCTCCCGGCCTGGGGCTCTCCCATGTCGTTGGCACCGCGCTCGACCACGGCCGGTTCACGGTCGCCTGGGGATGCGTGGGCATGGCGGAGGCGTGCGTCGAGGACGCCGCCACCCATGCCGCAGTCCGTCGGCAGGGCGACATCCCCCTGGGCGACCACCAGTTGGTCCGGTCACTGCTGGCCAGGGCGGCGGTGGACGCCGCCGGGGCCCGGGAACTCGCTCGCAGGGCTGCGGAGGCACGGGCCTCAGGGCCGGGGCACGGGGTGCCGGAGACGCTCATGGCCAAGTACGCGGCGGCTTCCGCAGCGGCGACGGCCAGCCGCGACGCCGTACAGGTACTCGGCTCGGCCGGCTGCGCGCCCGACAGCAGGGCCGGCCGTCACTTCCGGGACGCCAAGGTCATGGAGATCATCGAAGGAGCTCAGCAAGTGTCCGAACTTCACATAGCCGAGCGGTTGTTACGGCGCTTCGGTGGTGTGGCGCGCGGCCCGGAACGCCCCGTCGCGGCCGGTCTCACCGGAGGATCGCTGTGACGGCGTCCGAGGGCGCACCCACCGTCAAGTGCCTGGTGTGGGACTTGGACGACACCCTCTGGGACGGGGTGGTGCTGGAGGGCGACGATCCCGTCCCCTTCCCCGCGGCACTGAAGACCCTGGCCGAGCTGGACCGTCGCGGCATCCTGCATGCCGCCGCCAGCCGTGGCGAACACGGAGTCACTCACCGTCATCTGACGGAACGCCGACTGATCGACTGGTACTGCGCGATACAGGTGGGCTGGGGCACCAAGTCCGCTGCGGTGCGCCGCATCGCGAAGGCCCTCAACATCGGGCTGGACACCATCGCGTTCGTCGACAACGACCCGGTGGAGCGGGCGGAGGTCGCGAGCGAACTCCCCATGGTCCGCTGCTACCCGGCGTCGGAGGTCGGACAGCTGCCGGAACACCAGGACTTCCGGCCCGAGCACCTCACCGCGGAGGCCACCGGGCGACGCCGGCTCTATCAGGCCGAGTGGCAACGCCAGGAGGCCGAAGAGGAGTTCACCGAAGGACGCCAGGCGTTCCTCGACTCGCTCGACCTGGTCATGGAGCTGCGCCCGGCCACCGAGGACGACCTGTCCCGGGCCAGCGAGCTGACCGTCCGCACGCATCAGCTCAACAGCACAGGCCTGACCTACGGCATCGACGAACTGCGCCGGCTGAGCTCCTCACCGGACCATCAGGTGCTGCTGGCCACGCTCCGCGACCGCTTCGGGGACTACGGGATCATCGGCCTGGCCGTCACCGAACTCGATGGGCGGGACTCGGTCCTGCGGCTGATGCTGATGTCCTGCCGGGTCGCCTCACGGGGTGCGGGGAGCGTGCTGCTGCACCATCTGATCCAGCGGGCCCTGGCGGCCGGCCGGC
The DNA here is from genome assembly GCF_053597915.1 of Streptomyces sp. NPDC001219. Lineage (NCBI taxonomy): Bacteria > Bacillati > Actinomycetota > Actinomycetes > Kitasatosporales > Streptomycetaceae > Streptomyces > Streptomyces sp. NPDC001219. The sequence goes on from NZ_JBSFJF010000002.1 coordinate 220,694, forward strand.
GCCCCGTCGCGCACTTCATCCCGACCGAGGCCAACCGGAACATGCTGGTCACGATGCGCTTCGCCGGCTTCGAGGCGACGGTCACCGAAGAGGACCGCCTCGTGCTCACCGTGGACCCGGAGCGCCCGCTGCCCAAAGCCCCCGGTCACACGCGCGTGATCACCGGTGCGGCGTGAACGGCACAGAAAACGGCACAGGAAGCGAGGCTGCGATGACCCGACGTCCCGGTGGTACCGATGAGTTGGTCCCCACGGACACTCCGGGGGAGGAACGGCCGGTGTGGGCCGCCTTCCGAAGGCAGGTGGTCAGTGCGCCCGAGGCGACCGCGCTCATCATCGGCGGGGTCTCGCTGACGTACCGCGAGCTCGACCATGCCTCGGCCGGTCTCGCGCAGCTGCTGTGGCAACACGGGCTGCGGCCCGGGCGGGTCCTCTGCGTCCGGACGCAGCAGAGCGCCCTGTCCGTGGTCGCCATGCTCGCCGCACTGCGCACCGGTGCCACCTGGGCGGTCCTGGAACCGGACCTGCCCGTCGGGAGGTTCGAGGCGCTGTGCCGGGACGTCGACTGCGCGGTGGTGCTGAGCGAGGGCGGCGACGCCGTGCCGGCCTCCGCACTGGCGGCGATGCCCGCCCCGCCGACGGTCGTGGACGCGGCGGACCTCCAGCTGACGCTGCTCGTCAAGGCAGGGCAGGAGCTGCCCACCGACCTCTACCCACCGGTCCCGGAGCAGAGCCCCGCCTACGTCGCCTACACCTCGGGTTCCACCGGTGTGCCGAAGGGCGTGCTGGTCAGCCGGGGCCAGCTCGCGGCGTCCATCAGCTGCCGGGGGCCGGTGTACGGCACCGAGCACTCCGTCTTCCTGATCGCGTTGCGGCTGTCCTTCGACGGCATTCTCGGCGGAATGTTCTGGTCGCTCACCGGCGGTCACACACTGGTGCTGCCCGACCCCCGACAGCTCGTGCACGTGGCGGAGTTCGTCCGGCTGGCCAGGGAACACGGTGTGACACACCTGTTCAACATCCCCTCCTACTACCGGGCGGTGCTCCAGGACCCCGGCGGCCTGCCCGACACGCTGCGTCTTGTGGTCGTGGGGGGCGAGGTGTGCACCCCCCAGCTGGTGGGCGCGCACCACGAGCGACTGCCAGGGATACCGATCGTCAACGAGTACGGGCCCACCGAGACGACCATCGCCTGCACGGTGGAGACCGATCCGGACCCGGCCCGGGACCGTGTCCCCATCGGGCGGCCCTGGCCGGGCGTGCAGACCCTGGTACTGGACGAGCGGTTGCGTGAAGCCCCGGCCGGGGAGCGGGGCGAGCTCTACGTCGGCGGCTCCCTGGTGGCCATCGGTTACGCGAACCAGCCGGCCCGTACGGCCGAGCGATTCATCGCGGACCCGTACGGGCGACCGGGTGGGCGCCTCTACCGCACCGGGGACATCGCCAGCGTCGACGAGCGGGGCGCGCTGCACTACCACGGCAGAACGGACCATCAGGCCAAGGTCCGCGGTATGAGGATCGAACTCGGCGAGATCGAAAGCGTGCTGGAGCGCCATGCGGGCGTGGAGCAGGCCGTGGTGCTCTGCGAGCGTGCCGGGCAGGGCGAGCCACAGGTGATCGCGTTCGTGCTGCCGACACCCGGCAGCAGGCCGCCGGACGCCGAGGAACTGCGCGGACACTGCCGCGGCCGGCTGGTGGAGCAGGCCACACCGACCCTGTTCGTACCGGTCGACCACATGCCGCTCGACCGCAGCACCAAGGCGGACCGGGCCACCCTCCGCACGCTGATCCCGACAGACCGGCAGGGCCCCGGAGGCACCGCGGGCGGGGACTGGAGCGGGCACCGGCTCGCCGTCGGCCGGATCTGGGCGGAGGTCCTCGGACACTCCGACTCCACCCCGGACGACAACTTCTTTGCTGTCGGCGGGAGTTCGATCAAGGTCGTCGACCTGCACGACAGGCTGGACAGGCAATGGCCCGAGGCACTGCGGGTGGGCGAGCTGTTCGACTACATCACCATCGCCACCCAGGCGCAGCGGATCGCAGACCGCCTGGGCGAGCGCACGCACGAGGAACACGCCGAACACGCCCCACCGGCCACATACGAGCTCTGACATGCGTGAACGGAGAGGCGACATGAGCGGTACGGGCGTGACACACGACAGGCCGGCCGTCGCGGTGATCGGCATCGCCACGAGATTCCCGCAGGCGGATTCCCTCGCCGCCTTCCGGGCGAGCCTGCGGGCGGGGAGGGACTCGGTGCGCCCGATCCCTCCGGAACGAGTCCGGAGTACCGGGCTCGATCCCCGGCACGACTACCCGGAGATGGGCTACCTGGAGCGGATCGACCTCTTCGACCACAAGCACTTCGGTCTTTCCCGCCGCGAGGCGGAGGTGACAGACCCGCAGCACCGCCTGGCGCTCCAGCTCACTCAGGAGGCACTGGAGAATGCCGGATACGCACCGTCCGGGCTCCGGGACAGCCGGACAGCGGTGATCTTCAGCTCGCCGAGCAACGGCTACGCGCCTCTGGTGCGCGAGCACGGCACCCTTGGCCTGTCCGGGAACATCCCCTGCGCCCTGCCCGCCAGGATCTCCCACCTCTTCGGTTTCCTCGGCCCTTGCTACGGCGTGGACACCGGCTGCAACGGCTCACTTGTCGCCGTCCACCAGGCATGCCGTGAACTCCGCGACAGCGACGCGGACTACGCCGTCGTGGGCGGGGTGAGCCTGCGCCATATCGTGCCGCCGGCGGCCACGGTGGCCGACTTCCCCGGCATCAGCTCCCCCACCGCCCGGTCCCGCGCCTTCGACCGCTCCGCGGACGGCGCGGGCTTCGGCGAGGGCGGCGCGGTAGTGCTCCTCACCACGCTGGAACGGGCACTGACGGAGGGCTCGTTCATCCACGCAGTGATCCGGGGCAGCGCCGTGGTGCACAACGGCCGGCATTCCGCGACCATCAGCACACCGAGTGCCCGCTCGCAGGCCCAGGTCATCACCAAGGCATGGCGCAATGCCGCGCTGGACCCGGCGACCGCCGGATACATCGAGACACACGGTTCGGGCACCCGGCTCGGCGACGCGGTCGAGGCCGAGGGCCTGGCCCTCGCCCGTCCCGACGGCGACCGGACGGTGAAGGTGGGCTCGGTCAAGACCAACATCGGGCACCTGGACCACGCCGCGGGAATCGCCGGGCTGGTCAAGACGGTACTCAGCGTGCACCACGGCGAGCTGTATCCCTCACTGCACTTCGAGGAGCCCGCCGACGAGGTCGACCTCGAAGGCGCCCGCCTTGAGGTCGTCACCTCGCTCGAGGAGTGGGACGACGAGACTCGCCGGGCGGGCGTGAGCTCGTTCAGCCTCGGCGGCGTCAACGCGCACTGCGTGGTGGAGCAGCCACCGGTCACCACCCCGGTACGCCCCGCCGACAGCGCCCCGCAGCTGATCGCGGTGTCCGCCCGCAGCCGGACGGATCTGCTCTCCCAGTGCGAGCGGCTGTCGCTCGCACTGCGCGACGGCGCCCACCCGCTGGCCGCCGTCGCGCGGACGCTGAACGAGGGCAGGGACCACGACGCCCACCGTGTGTCCGTGGTCGCCCGGGACACCTCCGAGCTCGCGGCGCGCCTGGCCGCCGAGGTCACCTGGCGTCGGCTCACGTCGCCCGAGACGGCCGAGACGACCACCACCGGCGCCATGGCCACGCCTCGGGTGGTCTTCCTGCTCTCCGCGGACGCCGCACCCGCCGAGCAGCGCGACAAGCTGCCGGACGAGCTGCCCGCACCGGCCGACCGGGCCGCGATGATCGGCGGACAACTCGCGACATACCAGGGGCTGGTCCGGGCCGGCGTCTCGCCGGACGGGCTGATGAGTTCGGGGATCTCCCACTACACCGCCCGGTACCTGCGGGGCGATCTCAGCGCCGAGGACACCGCCACGCTGCGGCGGGCGCGCAGCGGACAGGACGCCGCGGTAGCGGGCAACCCGCTGCGACTGGAGCAGCTCCACGCGGCGGCGGACGAGCAACTCTCCGCCGGCCCCGTGGTGTTCGTGGAGCTGGCTCCCCGGGGCGAGATCAGCGACCGGTTGACGGCCCACCTCCGCGACCGCGCGGACGCCCGTGTGCTCTGCCTGCGGCCCGGTGCCGCCGACGCCGACGCCGCCGTCCTGGAGCTGCTGGGCAGGTTGTACGAGGAAGGCGTCCCGCTGGACTGGCCGGCACTGCGGGCCCACCCGTCGGCGGGCCGGGTTCCGCTGCCGGGACATCCGTTCACCGGCGTTCGCTGCTGGGCCAGACCACTGGGTGAGGTGCTGTCCTTCGACGAAGCGCTCCATGAGCCCACTGCTCCGGCTCCCGTTCCGGCTCCGGTGCCTGCACCTGCCGCCGAGGAACCGGTCCGCGCACCCGGCGGCCAAGGGCCCGAAGAACCCCGGACCGTACTGGACTGGCTGCGGGGCACCCTCGTCGAGCTGCTGCACGCGGACGAGGTCCCGGCCGACGCGGACTACTTCTCCATCGGCGGAAACTCCGTCATCGCTCTCCAGCTCGTGGAGCGGGTCCGGGTGCGGCACGGGGTCCGGCTCAAGCTGGCGGACGTCTACGACCACCCCGTCGTCAGCTCGCTCGCGGAGGCCATTCACGACCGGGCTCCGCACGCGCCCACACCGAGCGCCGTCGGCGCGCCGACGGCCCAGGCCGTCCCCGAGGTGCCCGACGCCGAGTTGCCGCCGATCGTCCCGGGCGGCGAGCCGGTGCTGTCGTACGGGCAGGAGCGCATGTGGTTCCACCATCAGCTCGACCCGACGACCACGCTCTACAACCTCCCCGGTGCCTCCCGGTACCGCGGCCCCCTGGACGTGGAGAAGTTCAGGCTCGCCTGGGAGGACCTGGCGCGGCACCACGAGGTGCTGCGGTCCAATTTCGTCGAGGCCGACGGCAGGCCCGTGCTGATCATCCGGCCCGAACTGGGCGACTTCTTCACCTACCTTGACGTCTCGGCCGAAGATGCCCCGGAGACCGCGGCGGGTGCGGTCATCACCTCCGCCAAGCGCTGGGTCTTCGACATCGCCGACGAACCACTGGTACGGGTGACCGTCGTGCGGATCGGCGATGACGACCACATCGTCTGCTGGTGCATGCACCATGCGGTGAACGACGGCTGGGCTCCGGAGATCCAGATGAAGGACCTGCTGGAGTTCTACAACGCCCGCCTGGAGAACCGTGCCCCCGGCGTCGAACCGCTGCCGGTGCAGTACGCGGACTACGCGCGTTGGCAGCGCGAGCTGATGGCCGACTCCCGCCTTGACGGTGAACTGAGCTACTGGCGCGAACGGCTGAGCGACCCGCCCGCGCTGGAGCTGCCCACCGACCGGCCGCGCGCCGACCGGATGGACTTCGCGGGTGCGACCCACGGGTTCACCATCCCGGACGCACTGGTGCAGCGGCTGCGCGAGGTGGGCGGACGGGAGACGGCCACTCTGTTCATGGTGCTGCTCACCGCGCTCAAGGTGCTGCTCGCACACTGGTCGGGCCAGCGGGACATCATCGTCGGCACCCCGACCATCGGTCGTAACCGGCCCGAACTGTGGGATCTGCTCGGCTTCTTCAACAACACCGTCGCGCTGCGCTCGGACCTGTCGGGCGACCCGAGCTTCCGCGAGCTGCTGCGCCAGGTGCGCGGGGTGGTGCTCGGCGCGCTCGACCATCAGGAGGTCCCGTTCGACAAGGTCGTGCGCGAGGTCGCAGCCGACCGTGATCCAAGCCGAAACCCCGTCTTCGACGTGATGTACGTGCACCAGACGCTGCCACCGGCCGTCGGCTTCGGCGAAACCGCCGTCACTCCCGCGTACGACCCGGAGAGCGACCCGCACTTCCCCGGTCTGCCCCCCGGCACCGCCAAGTTCGACATCTCGATGGTGGTCGGCGAGCTGGCGGACAAGGACGAGATCGTGGTCATGCTGGAGTACGCGACGCAGCTCTTCGACGCCGACACGATCTCCGCCATGTCCGAGGCGTTCATGGAGCTGTTGCACGCCGTCGCGGACAACCAGGACATCCGCTGCACCGAGCTCCCCGGCGGTCCTCCCAAGGCGATCGGACCGGTCAGGGGCCGATCGGACACGGCGCCCGCTCCGGTGGTCCCGGTCGCCGACCCCGTCGTCAGCTGCCTCGAGCTGCGCGGCGAGGTGCGGCTCCCCGCGCTGCGCACGGCGCTGGAGGAACTGGCGGAGCGGCACGAGGTGTTGCGTGCCCGGACCGTCGAAGCCGTGGGGCACGGCTCGTTGCTCGGCGACGGCTTCCTCACCACCGCGGACGTCTCCGGCGAGAGCGAGCCCCTGGACACGGCCAGGGAGATCGCGCAGGCCGAGGCCGCACTCGTACTCGATCCGGCATCGGGTCGCCGGCTCCACGCGCTCCTCGCGACGACGGGCCCGGCCCAGCACATCCTGTTGGTGACGACCCTCCGGCAGGCCTACGACGGCGGCCAGCCGGAGGTGTTCTTCCGGGACCTGTTCGCGCTCTACGGCGCCCGCCTGGACGGACACCGGGCCGACCTTCCCGCGCTGTCCGCCGCGCACACCGAGCCTTGGGCAGGCCCCCGGCAGCAGACCCAACTGGCCTATTGGACGAGGACCTTGACGGGACTGGCCGACGGCGCGCCCCCGCTGGACCGGGCCCGGCCCGTCGGCGGCACCCACGCCACCGCCACCCTCGGGTCCCGGATTCCGGACGACCTCGCCCACGCGGTGGGCCGTTTGGGGACCAGGGAGAGCGTGCTGGCGGCCGTCGCCGCCTTACTCGCCCTGCACACGGAGGCGGACGAGGCGCTCATCGGGCTGACCGGCATGGCGCTGCCCCTCTCGGCGGCCCGCACTCGGCTGGGGACCTTCGCGCGAAGCCTGCCGCTGCGTCTGGACCTGGCCGACGACCCGTCCTTCGAGGAACTCACCGACCGGGTACGGCGCGCCGTCACCGTCGCGGAACAGCACGGGGACGTGCCGCTCGCCGACATCGTGCGCGCGGCCGGTCTGCCCGACGAGCCCGGCAGGGCACCGCTGTTCGATGTGACATACGCCTACCACACTCTGCCGGCGGCACTCGGCTCGGCGGCCGGGGTGGAGACAGCCCCCGTGGTGTGGCCCGACACCGACGCGGGACGGCTCACGCTGCCGCCCGGCCACAGCGAGCCGGACCTCTCCTGGTCCGTCGTCAAAGGGCCGGGGCGGGACGAGTTGTCCCTCTCGTTGGACTACCGCACCGAACTCTTCGACGCGTCGACCGCCCAGGCTCTCGTCGAAGGAGTGCTCACGGTGCTGCGTACGGCCACCCGCGCCCCCGGCGCACCCCTGTCCAGCCTGTGGCCCCTCCACACCACAAGCGCAAGCACACCTGCGAAGCCGGCCACGGCACGGCCCGCACACGCCGACTGACGCGGCTCGGCCAACGAAGGAGACCTGCAACAGTGCGCGATCAGACAGAAGTTCAACAGGCCGCACAGGCCGCGCAGACCGTTCCGGCCGGGTCGCTGGTGGGCGTCGTCGGCGCGGGCACGATGGGGATCGGTGTGGCGCAGTGCTTCGCCGAAGCCGGCCACCCCGTGGTCGTCTTCGACCCCGACCCCGGAGCACTGGCCTCGGGGCCGGCCCGGCTCCGCGCGGGGATCAGGACAGCCACGCTGCTGCGCCGGGGGGCCCAGCAGGCGCAGGCGGGTGCTCCCGCCCCCCGCGCCGAGTCCCTCGTGACCTGGTCCGCCGAGCTCGCCGACATGGCCGCTGCGCTCCTGGTGGTGGAGTGCGCCCGGGAGGACGAGGACATCAAGGAGGCGGTCCTCCAGAAGCTGGACCGGATCTGCGGGGCCGAGACGATCTTCGCGTCCAACACCTCGTGCATCCCGGTCAGCCGCCTCGGGTCCTTCACCGGCCGCCCCGACCGGGTCATCGGCACCCACTTCATGAACCCGGCCCCGCTCAAGGACGCGGTGGAGGTCATCCGCGCCCCGGAGACCAGCGATCTCACCCTGGAGCGCACGGAGGCGTTCCTCGCCCGCGTCGGAAAACACGCCCTGGTGGTGCGCGACGCCCCCGGCTTCGTCACGAACCGGGTGCTGATGCTGACGCTCAACGAGGCGGCCGCCGTGCTGGGTGAGGGAACCGCCGACGCCGAGACCGTGGACCGCATCTTCCAGGACTGCTTCGGTCACCCCATGGGGCCGTTGCGCACGGCCGACCTCATCGGTCTCGACACCATCGCCGACTCGCTGGAGGTGCTGCGCCGGCATACCGGCGAGGACCGCTTCCGCCCCTGCCCCCTGCTGGCCCGGCTCGTCGCCGAAGGCAACGTGGGACGCAAGTCGGGCAGTGGTTTCTACCAGTACTCGCCACAGCACCTCGTCGCGCGGGGAGGAACCGGCCATGGCTGACCGCCAGGGCGCGCCCACCGACCTGTCCCCCGCCGGACAGGACGCCTGGCGCGCCGTACGAGACTCCGGTGGAGGGTCCACCGCCCCCGGCAGCCACACCGCCCAGCTGGTGGAGATCCACGGCGACCTGGACCTCGCCATGCTGGGCAGGGCGGTCGCCCAGGTCGTGGCCGAGGCCGCCGCACTACGGGTGCGCTTCGCCGGCGAGGGGCCCGACGGACTGCCTGCCCTGGAGACCGCGGACGACCTGCCGCTGCCCGTGGTGGACCTGAGCACAGAGGCGGACCCACGGGGCGCGGCCGACGCCTGGGCACACGCGGCGCTGGAGCGGCGCAGCGAGGAGACCGGGCAGCCCTGGTCCACCCAGGCGTTGCTGCGGCTCGGCCCGGACCGCCACCGCTGGTTCCACCGGCACCACCGTGCGGTGGTCGACCGCTTCGGCTGTGCGCTGATCACCCGTCGGGTCTCCGAGGTGTACACAGCGCTCACCGAGGGCCGCTCGACCGCTGACGGCGCCCTGGCCACCCGGGCCCAACTGCCCTCGACAGCGGCCGGGTACGCCGGTTCTCCCGCGCAGGAAGCCGGCTGCGCCCAGCGGCGCCGGCACGTCGCCGACCTCCCCGAGCCGGTGACCTTCGCGTCCGCTCCGGCCCGGGACATCGACGGGCCGCGGGCACCGGTGAACTCCCGCCCGGTGACGCTCGCCACCACCGACACCGAACGCGTACGTGCCACCGCTCGCTACAGCGGTGTGCGGGCACGGGCGGTACTGGCCGCCGCCGTGGCCGCCTACGCCCACCGGCTGAGCGGCGCCACGGACGTGGTGATCGGCATGCCGGTGGACGGCCGGCCGAGCCGGGTGAGCCGACGTGTGCCGGACACGAGCGAGAACATCGTGCCGCTCCGGCTGGCCGTACGGTCCGCCACCACCTTCGCCGAACTCGTCCAGGACGTCGCCCGGGAATCACGCGAGGCGGTCAGGCACCAGCGGCTGGGCCACGGGGAGTTGTGTCGCGGGGCCGGGGCGCCGGGGGATCGGCGCCGGCTGTTCGGGCCCATCGCCGACATCCGCGCGCCCAAGGCCCCCGTGCGGTTCGGAGAGCTGTCCGCGGTGGTCCACGACCTGGCGCCCGACCCGGTCCACGACGTACGCGTGGTACTCGACGACGACCCCGCGAACCAGCGGCTGCGGGTCGTCTTCAGCGGAGCGGCGGACCGCTATTCCACCGCCGAACTCGACGCGCACGCCCGGCGTTTCGTGCGGCTGCTGTCCCTGGCCGTGGCCGCCCCGGGGCACCCGCTGGGCACCTTCGACCTGCTGGCGGCGGACGAGCGGGCGACTGTTCGCTCCTGGACGAGCGGCACGGCCTCCCGAGCACCCGGCCGCACCCTCACCGACCTGTTGGAGAGCGCCGCCCGGAGCCACCCCGACGCGGTCGCCGTCATCGACGCCGAGGACAAGCTCACCTACGCGCAACTCCACGAGCGGGCCAACCGGCTGGCCCGGCTGCTGCTCGGCCGGGGTGCCGGGCCGGAGTCGGTCGTCGGGCTGCTGCTCCCCCGGTCCGCCGAGACACTCGTGGCGATGCTCGCGGTGCTCAAGACCGGCGCCGCGTACCTGCCGCTCGACCCCGGCTACCCGGCCGAGCGGCTCCGCTTCATGATCGAGGACGCGGAACCCTTCTGTGTGCTGACCGGCACCGACTCGGACGTGGTGGACGGCGCGAGCCGGTCGACCACGGCCATCCGGCTCGACGACCCGGCGATCGCCGAGGAGCTGGAGCGCTGCTCGCCCACGGCACCGTCCGACGCCGACCGCCCCGAGCCGTTACGGCCCTCGCACCCCGCCTACGTCATCTACACCTCGGGCTCCAGCGGTACGCCCAAGGGGGTCGTGGTGCCGCACCGTGGTGTGGTTGCGCTGGTGGACTGGGTGGCCGCCGAGTTCGGCCCCGAGTCGTTGGCACACACGCTGGCGGCGACCTCCTTCAGCTTCGACGTGTCGGTGGCCGAGATCTTCCCCGCGCTGGCAGGCGGCGGCAGCGTCGAGGTGGTCGGCAGTCTCCTGTCGCTGCTCGACAGCGATCCGCCACGCTGGTCGGGCGGTCTGCTGTGCGCCATCCCCTCCGTGTTCTCCAAGTTGACGGAGACCGGCGGTCTCCAGGTGTCGGCCACGACGCTCTCGATGGCCGGTGACGCACTCCCCGCCTCCCTCGTCGCACAGATCCGGGAGAGCATGCCCGGCACCCGGCTGCTCAACCTGTACGGGCCCACCGAAGCCACCGTCTATGCCACCGCGGCCACCGTCCATGACCCCGCTTCGACCGGCGACGGCCCCGTGCCGGAAGGCGCACCCCCCATCGGTCGGCCGGCGGCCCACGTACGCGCCTATGTACTGGACAGCGCACTCCAGCAGGTGGAGGCCGGGCGCCAGGGCGAGCTGTACCTGGCGGGAGAGTGCCTTGCCCGGGGGTATCTGCGCCGGGCCGGGCTGAGCGCGGAGCGTTTCGTCGCCGACCCCTTCGGCCCGCCCGGCGAGCGGATGTACCGGACCGGCGATCTGGCGCGTTGGCGCCCCGACGGCCTGCTCGCATTCCTCGGCCGTGCGGACGCCCAGGTCAAGGTCAACGGCTTCCGTGTCGAACTCGGCGAGGTGGAGACGGTGCTCGCCCGGCACCCCGCCGTCACCGAGGTCATGGCCGCTGTCCGGAAGGGGACGAGTGGTGACGCCCGGCTCGTGGCATTCCTGGTGCCCGCGGATGGAGCCCGCTTCCCCGACCACTACGCGCTGCGGGACTGGGCGGCCGAGCGCTTGCCGGCGCATCTGGTCCCGGCCGAGCTGAAGGCCGCCACCGCGCTGCCGCGTACGGGCAGCGGCAAGCTCGACCGCGAGAAGCCGCCGACGGGCGTACGGCCACTGACGGCCGGCCCGCCGGTCGCGCAGGAACCACCGGAGCCGGTCCCCGGGACGGCCTCCGGCGCGGAGCCGGCCGCCGACGGATCGCCAGAGGAGCAGGTGGCTCGGGTGTTCCGCGAGGTACTCCGGGTTCCCGAAGTGGCCACGGACGTCAGCTTCTTCGACCTCGGCGGCGACAGCATCATGTCGATCCAGCTGGTGAGCCGACTGCGTCAGGTGGGTCTCGCCCTCACACCGCAGGACATCCTCGAGCACAAGACGGTCAGAGCGCTGGCCCGGACCGTGCGCGAGACGAACCGTACGAACAGCCCGGATGCCGGCGCCACAGCCGGACTCCGCCCGGCGGTGACCTCACTGCGGCAGTGGAGCATCGCACTGTCGGAGCAGGCGCGTTCGCCGGAGCGGCAGGCCGAACTGCCCCTGTGGCAGGACATCCTGGCGACCTCGGGGCCGCTCCGTGTCAAGCGCCCCTTCGACCCGTCGAAGGACGTGCCGGCCCGGGCCCGGAGCAACACGATGACCTACGGGGCGGACCGGGCCCGGCATCTGTTCAGCACCGTTCCCGCGGCCTTCCACTGTGAGACCAGCGACGTCCTGCTCACCGCTTTCGCGGTCGCGGTCCAGCACGTCCTCGGTACCGAGGAGGACGTGGTCGTCGACGTGGAGGGGCACGATCGTGCGCCGGTCGCTCCCGGTGCCGATCTGTCGCGCACGGTGGGCTGCTTCACCAGCGCGTACCCCCTGCGGCTCGCGCCGGGCAAGGTGAGCATGCCGGGCCGAGGTGGTTCCGGCGCCGAACTCGGCCAGGCCCTGCGCCGGGTGAAGGAGCAGCTGCGTGCCATCCCGGACAAGGGCATCGGCTTCGGCATGCTGCGCTACCTCAACCCGCGGACGTCCGCGGCCCTGTCCACGGCCGAGCCGCGGCACATCGGCTTCACCTACCTCGGGCGCTTCAGCCTGCCCGCGGCCACCGACGAGGAGGACTGGGGCACCGCGCCCGAGGTGAGGAGGGACTCGGGCGTCGGCGCGGACCTGCCGCCGGCGCACCCGCTCTCGGTCAGCGCGCTGGTCCAGGACACCGCGCGGGGGCCCGAGTTGGGTGTCACCTTCGTGTGGGCCGACGGCACTCTGGACGAGCGGCTCGTCGACGAGATCGGCGCTGCCTGGTTCGCGCTCCTGGACGAGCTGGCCACACCGCCCGAGGCCCGCGACGACACCGCGGGCACCACGTGGCGGGGCATCCAGGAGACCTCCGAAAGCGGCATGGGAGTCCTGTTGCCGCTGCGGGAGTCGGGCGACAAGGCGCCGCTGTTCTGCGTGCACCCTGCGGCGGGCTTCTCCTGGTGCTACGCGGGACTGACCTCGCCGCTCGGCGCCGATCGGCCGGTGTACGGCCTGCAGGCCCGGGGCCTGGATGGCACCGAAGCTCTGCCGGCCTCCCTTCGGGAGATGGCGGCGGACTACCTGGCCCACGTCAGGTCCGTCCAGCCCGCGGGCCCCTACCACCTCCTCGGCTGGTCCTTCGGCGGGGTGGTCGCCCACGAGATGGCGGTGCAGCTGGAGGAGAGCGGCGAGTCGGTGGAGACGCTGGCGATCCTGGATGCCTACCCCGCGGGCTCGGACGTCGCCGGCGCCGCGGCCTCGGCCGAGGCCGCGCCGGGTTCGGTCGCCGGCCGGGACGTCCTCGCGATGCTCCTGGAGTTCTTCGGCTACGACCCCTCCCCGGGGGCGGGGGAGTCGCTGACGTATCCGCAGTTCGTGGAGATCACCCGTGCGCGGGAGGGAATGCTGGCCTCGTTCGACGAGCAGCAGATCGCCGCGCTGGCCCGGACGTTCACCCACAACGCGCGGGTCGCCGGCCTGCACGAGCCTCGCCCGTTCGGCGGGGACACCGTGATGTTCACCGCCCAGGGCCACGCGCCCGAGACCGCTCTCGGCTTGTGGCGCCCACTGATCAAGGGGTCGCTCGAGGTCCTGCCGGTCGACTGCACGCACACGGAGATGGGACGCCCCGCCGCGCTCCGCGACATCGGCCGCGTACTCGTCGAACAGTGGGCATCCAAGGCACCACAGAAGGGTCGGTGAACACTCCGTGAGGAACGAGCCGGAGCATGTGCGCTCGGCGGATCAGCCGTCGATGCCACTCACCACGAGGCAGTACGGGATCTGGTTGGCGCAGCAGCTGGCGCCCCCGGTCCGGTACCAACTGGCGAGTGCGTTCGAGGTCGCCGGAGATCTCGATCCGAAGCTGTACGAGGCGGCTTTCCGGTTCGCCGTGACGGAGACCGAGCCGTTCAGGTCCCGGTTCGCCGTCACGGCCTCCGGGGAGCCGAGGCAATGGGCCGGCCCCCTGCCCACCTGGCACATACCGGTCGTCGACCTCCAGCGGGAACCCGCGCCGATGGCCGCCGCGCTGGACTGGATGCAGGCGGACCTCCCCCACCCGCTCGACCTGGAGAACGGTCCGGCGTTCAGGACCGCGTTCCTGCGCCTCTCCGAGGACCGGGTCTGCTGGTATCTGCTCGTCCACCACCTGGTGGTGGACGGCTTCGGCCTGGCGCTGTTCGCCCGACGGCTCGGCGAGATCTACGCGGCGTTGGAGCGTGGCGAGTCCCCGGAGCCCGGCAACCAGGTGCCGTTGGACACCCTGCTCAACGACGAGCGCGCCTACCGCTCCACGCCCGACTTCGAAGCCGACCGTGAGTTCTGGACGGCGAAGATGGCCGGCTGGCCGGGAGCTGTCCGGCCGGGTATGTCCCAGCCCGCCGCACCTGGCCGGGACATACCCGGCCGGACGGGCGGGGCGCCGGTGCGCGGCGCGTCCCGGATGCCCGAGGACCGGGTGGCCGCCCTCCGCGCACGCGCACGCGAACTCGACGTCCCCTGGACGGTGGTGGCGACCGCCTCCGCCGTCCTGCTGGACCATGCCCGCACCGGCGGGGGCGATGAGGTCGTCGTGGGGTTCCCGGTGGCCGGCCGCACTCCCAAGACGGCGGGCGCCGTGACCGGTGCGGCGTCGAACGTGCTCCCGCTGCGGGTACCGGTCGACCTGCGCCGGCCAACCGCCGAACTGATCCGGACCGTCGGCGAGGCAACCTCCCTCGCCCTCGCCCACCAGCGCTATCGGTACGAGGACCTCCTCCGTGACCTCGGCTTCACCGGCTCCTCGCAGGCGCCGTACCAACTGACCGCGAACATCGTCCCCTTCAGTTTCGGCCGCGGTTTCGCCGGGCGGCCGATGACCCTCAGGCAGCTCAACACCGGCGCCGGGGAGGACCTCTCCGTCATGATCAGGCCGGAACGCGGCCGGGCCGGCCTGATGGTGGAGGTGCACGCCGAGGCGGGGCGGTACGAGCCCGAGGAGGTCGCCGCCGAGGCCGACCGCTGCGTACGCCTGCTCGACCAGCTGATCGACGAGCCTCAACGCCCGGTCGGAGAGCTGGATCTGCTGGCACCGGAAGAGCGCGGGCTACTCGTACCGCTCATCGGCACACCCGCACCCCCCTCACCCCGTACGCTCCCCGAGCTGTTCGAACACTGGGCCGCGCTTACTCCGCACGCCCCGGCCGTCAGCCACGGCGACCGGCAGCTCACCTATGCCGAGCTCAACGCGCGCGCCAATCGGCTGGCCAGGACGTTGATCCGGCACGGCGCAGGCCCCGAACGCACCGTCGCCGTCATGCTCCCCCGCTCCGAGGACCTGGTCACCGCGATCCTGGCGGTGACCAAAACCGGCGCGGCCTACCTCCCGCTCGACGCGGAATGGCCGCCGGAGCGCACGGAGCAGATCCTCGCCGACGCCCAGCCGGTATACGTACTCTCCGGGACGGACCCGACGGGAGCGGTCGCGGCCGCGACCGCGCCGGCAACGAGCGAGGCCAACCTGACCGACGCGGACCGCACGGGGCCGCTGAAGCCCGACCATGCCGCCTACGTCATCTACACCTCCGGCTCCACCGGCCGTCCCAAAGGCGTGGTGGTCCCGCACCGCGGTCCGGTGGCGCTGTTGCAGTCGGGAGCCGCCGAGTTCGGCTTCGGCCCCGACGACATCTGGACGATGTTCCACTCCTGTGCCTTCGACTTCTCCGTATGGGAGATGTGGGGCGCCCTCACGCACGGTGGGCGACTGGTGGTCGTCCCCCACGAGGTGAGCCGCTCCCCCCGCGCCTTTCTCGACCTGCTGGTGCGGGAGCGCGTGACGGTGCTCAGTCAGACGCCCTCCGCCTTCCGGTCGCTGGAACAGGCCGACGCCGAAGCGCCGGAGCAGGGACGGGAATTGGCCCTGCGCTGGGTCATCTTCTGTGGCGAGGCGCTCTCCCCTGCCGTCGTCCATTCCTGGTACGGGCGGCACCAGGACTCCGCACCCGTCCTGGTCAACATGTACGGCATCACCGAGACCGCGGTCCTCTCGACCCGGCTCGACCTGGACCGCGATCACGGTACGGCGCAGGTCGTCCCGATCGGCAAGGCCGTCGCCGACACTCGGCTGTACGTACTGGACAGCCGGCTGCGCCCGGTGCCCCCCGGGGTGGCCGGTGAGTTGTATGTCGCGGGTTCCGGTGTGGCCAGGGGCTATCTGCACCGTTCGGCGTTGACGGCGCAGCGCTTCGTGGCCAACCCCTTCGGCCCCGCCGGGTCCCGGCTGTACCGCTCGGGCGACCTCGTACGCGCCCGTCCGAACGGCTCACTGGAGTACCTCGGCAGGGCGGACGACCAGGTCAAGATCCGTGGCTTTCGGATCGAACCGGCCGAGATCGAGGCGGCGCTGCTGGCCGCCCCCGGCGTGGCGGGCGGCGCCGTGCTCGCGAGCTCCGGCGTTCCGCACGGTCCGGCCCGCACCGAGGAGGGCGGCGGTAAGGGAGCTGACGGGGCAGCGCGGTTGGTGGCCTACGTGGTCCCCACCCGCGAGGCCGCGGACGATCCCGAGCCGGCTCTTGCCCGGCTGCGGGAATGGCTGCGCGAGCGGCTTCCGGCGCATCTGGTCCCGTCCCTGTTCGTCCCGCTCGACAGGCTGCCGCTCACCCCCAACGGAAAACTGGACCGGGCGGCGCTTCCTTCTCCCCAGGCCCGCGCGCACACGCCGTCGCGCGCCCCGGGCACGCCGCTGGAAGCCGAACTGGCCGGGCTGTATGCCGAGCTGCTCGCTGTGGAGCAGGTGGGCGCCGACGACGACTTCTTCGATCTGGGGGGCGACAGCCTCCGGGCCACGCGGCTGGTCGCCATGGTCCGCCGCGCCGGCCTCGGCACCCGGGCGGAGCTGGATGTCAGGGACGTCTTCGCCCACCCGACCGTCGCCGGGCTCGCCGCTCACCTGGGCGCCACCGCTCACCCGGGCGACACCGGCGTGGCGTCGGAACCCTCGCCCGCCCCTGCGCTACCGCTGGCCGAGGACCGCGGCTCGGAGCCGGTCCCGCTCTCCTTCGGCCAACGGCGCTTCTGGTTCCTGCACAAGCTCGCCGGACCCAACAGCACATACAACGTGCCCCTGGTGCTTCACTGCGACGGCGAGCTGGACCAGGAGGCGCTCCGTGCCGCCCTGGGCGACCTCACGGCTCGGCACGAAACCCTGCGCACCCTCATTCAGCAGCGGGACGGCCAGGCGGTCCAGCACATCCTGCCGGTCACGGCCGCGTGCCCGGACCTCACCGTCGAACCCGTCGCCCTGGACCAGCTGCCGGACGCGTTGAACGCCGCGGCCGTCCGTCCCTTCCACCTGGAGAGCGAACTCCCCCTGCGCGCGGTCCTTTTCACCACCGAGACCTCGCACCGGCACACGTTGCTCCTGCTGCTCCACCACATCGCCTGCGACCGCGCCTCGCTGCGGCGGCTGCTGGACGGCATCGCCACCGCGTACCGGGCCCGCCTCGCCGGTGACGCCCCGGATTGGCCGCCGTTGCCCACCCAATACGCCGACTTCACCCTGTGGCAACGTGAACTGCTCGGCACCGACAACGAGCCCAGCGTCCTCCGGGCCGGTCAACTCGCCTACTGGGACAAGGCCCTGGCCGGTCTGCCGGAACGCATCCCGCTGCCCACCGACCGTACGGAGCAGGCAGCGCCTTCCGGGCGTCCGGCGCGCTCCGAGCGCGCCGGCGACACGGTGGCTTTCACCGTCCCCGCCGACGTACACCGGCAGCTCCTGGAGGTGGCCGCGGCCGAGCAGGCCAGTCTCTTCCTGGTGGCACACGCCGGACTGGCCGCGCTGCTCACCCGCCTCGGCGCGGGTACGGACATCCCGATCGGCACGGCGGTGTCCGACCGCGCGGACGCGGAGCTGGACGGCCTCGTCGGCTTCTTCGTGAACACACTCGCACTGCGCACCGACACCTCGGGCGAACCGACCTTCCGTGAGCTGCTCGGCCGGGTCACCCAGGCCGATCTGGCGGCCTTCGCCCACCAGGACGTGCCTTTCGACCTGGTCGTGGAGGCGCAGGGGCCACGGCGGGCGGCGAGCGGGCAGGCCGTGTTCGGTCGGGCCTTGTTCCAAGTGATGCTGGTGCTCACACCGTCCCTCCCCGAAGAGCTGGAGCTGCCGGGCGTGTCCGCCACGGTGGACATCGTCGGCAGGGGTTCCGCCGGGTTCGACCTGACCTTCGGCCTGTTCGAGCGGCGGGGCGCCGACGGCGCCTGCCGGGGACTCGACGGTG
This sequence comes from Streptomyces sp. NPDC001219, assembly GCF_053597915.1. Classification (NCBI taxonomy): domain Bacteria; kingdom Bacillati; phylum Actinomycetota; class Actinomycetes; order Kitasatosporales; family Streptomycetaceae; genus Streptomyces; species Streptomyces sp. NPDC001219. The sequence continues at coordinate 238,674 of NZ_JBSFJF010000002.1, forward strand.
TGGTCGAATACCGGACCGATCTGTTCGACCGGTCCACCGTCGAGACCCTCTGCACCCGCTTCACGCAGCTGCTGCGTACGGTCGCCGCCACCCCGGACATCCCGATCCACGACATCGACCTGTCAGGGCCGAAGGAACGCTGACAGCTGCTCACCAGCGCCGCACCCGGCGTAGTGCACCTCGGAGAAGTCGTCCGCCGGCCGCGTGCTCCACCTCAGGGCAAGACACCCAGCGCGGCCCGGCCCGGACCCGTCTCGGCGCCCGGGACGGGTCAGAAGCCCAGCTTGCGGAGCTGCTTCGGGTCGCGCTGCCAGTCCTTGGCGACCTTGACGTGCAGGTCCAGGAAGACGGGGGTGCCCAGCAGTGCCTCGATGTGCTTGCGGGACTTCATGCCGACCTCCTTCAGGCGCTTGCCCTTGGGGCCGATGATGATGCCCTTCTGGCTGGGGCGCTCGATGTAGACGTTGGCGTGGATGTCCAGGAGCGGCTTGTCGGCGGGGCGGTCCTGGCGCGGCAGCATCTCCTCGACGACCACGGCGATGGAGTGCGGCAGCTCGTCGCGGACGCCCTCCAGCGCGGCCTCACGGATCAGCTCGGCGACCATGACCTGCTCGGGCTCGTCGGTGAGGTCGCCCTCGGGGTAGAGCGGCGGGCTCTCGGGGAGCATCGGCACCAGCAGGTCGGCGAGCAGCGACACCTGGGCGTCACCGACCGCCGAGACCGGGATGATCTCGGCCCACTCGATGCCCAGCTCCTTGCCGAGCTGGTCGATGGCGATCAGCTGGGCGGCCAGCGCCTTGTTGTCGACCAGGTCGGTCTTGGTGACGATGGCGACCTTGGGGGTCTTCTTGATCTCGGCCAGCTCACCGGCGATGTAGCGGTCGCCGGGGCCGATCTTCTGGTCGGCGGGCAGGCAGAAGCCGATCACATCGACCTCGGACCAGGTGGTGCGGACCACGTCGTTCAGCCGCTCGCCCAGCAGCGTGCGGGGCTTGTGCAGGCCGGGGGTGTCGACGAGGACCAGCTGGGCCTCGGGGCGGTGCACGATGCCGCGGACCGTGTGGCGGGTGGTCTGCGGGCGGTTGGAGGTGATGGCGACCTTCGTGCCGACGAGCGCGTTCGTCAGGGTCGACTTGCCCGCGTTGGGACGGCCGACGAAGCAGGCGAAGCCCGCGCGGTGCGCGGCGGAGGACTCGGTACGAACGCTCATGGCGCCCATTCTCCCCGATCCCGGACGCGCCTCCGACCATCCGGCCCCGAAGACGGCCGGGGGCGGGCGGAGACCGTACGGGGCGGGCCCGCCGGTCCTCGGCGGGCCCGCCCCGTACGCCGTGGTCCGGTGTCCGGCTCAGGCCGGTGCGCCGCCCGCCGGGACGGTGCTGCGCAGGGTGCCGTCGAGGCCCGCGAGCAGCACCGGTGTCCCGGGGCCGCCGAGGTCGCGTACGGCCGCGCGGTCGGCGTCGGTGGCGCGCTCGGCGTCGGTGACGACGGCCGCGGCCTCCAGGGACGTGGCCCCGCTCGCGACGGCCATGGCGACGGCCGTCTGCAACGCGCTGAGCTGCAGCGACTCCAGGGCGACGGTGCCGGCGACATAGGTGCGGCCGGTCTCGTCGCGGACGGCGGCGCCCTCGGGCACGCCGTTACGGGCCCGCGCCGAACGCGCGAGCGTGATGATCTTGCGGTCTTCGGGGTCCAGCGGTGCGGCATCGCTCATACGGGCGAGCATATGCGGGGTGGCGGCGAAGGCGGCAAGGGGCGGCGGGCCGGACCGGCCGCCGCGGCCGGAGGAGGAAGGTGGTTGCCCCGGTCCCCCGTCGCCGGGGCAACCTGCGTTACAGGATTTCTCACGCAGTGGCCGCGTCTCCGCGGCCGCCTGAAGATCTTTCCACGGTGCCCGCCGCGGAATCCAGCTCCCCCGGATATGGCTTTCAGAACATTTCTGCTGCACTGGAGATAAGCAGCCGTCCGGAGTGCGGCAGCCGGAAATATTCCCGGCATCGCCAGGAATTACGCAGCGAATTCCCCGGATGTTCAGCCGGCCGGGCGGCCGCCCGCCGAGGACTCCTCGGCGGCGCTCGCGCCCGCCGGGCGCACCGGCTCGCACAGCACCGTGATGATCTTGTTCCGGCGGCCGCCCGGCGACTCCGCGGTCAGCCGCAGCGCCTTGAGGTCCGGGTCGGAGGCGTCGTCGGAGAGATCGACCTCGGCGGTGGCCCCGGCGATCGGGACCCGGCCCAGGAGCTTGGCGAGCAGCCCGCCGACCGTCTCGACGTCCTCGTCGTCCAGCTCGGCGAGACCGTACAGCTCACCCAGGTCGCCGATGTCCAGCCGGGAGGTGACGCGATAGCGGCCCTCGCCGAGCTCCTCGACGGGCGGCAGCTCACGGTCGTATTCATCGGTGATCTCGCCGACGATCTCTTCCAGAATGTCCTCGATCGTGACAATGCCGGCGGTGCCGCCGTATTCATCGATCACCACCGCGACATGATTGCGGTCCTGCTGCATTTCCCGCAGCAGATCACCGGCATTCTTGGTGTCGGGGACGAATACGGCGGGGCGCATGGCCGTGGACACCAGCTCGGTCTCGGCGTCCCGGCTGATGTGCACCTTGCGGGCCAGGTCCTTGAGGTAGACCACGCCGACGATGTCGTCCTCGTTCTCGCCGGTCACCGGGATACGGGAGAAACCGGAGCGCAGGGCGAGGGTCAGCGCCTGGCGGATGGTCTTGAACCGCTCGACGGAGACCAGGTCCGTACGCGGCACCATCACCTCGCGGACGAGGGTGTCGCCGAGCTGGAAGACGGAGTGCACCATCCGGCGCTCCTCGTCCTCGATCAGCGACTCCTTCTCCGCGAGGTCCACCAGGGAGCGCAGCTCGGCCTCGGAGGCGAAGGGGCCCTTGCGGAAGCCCTTGCCGGGGGTCAGCGCGTTGCCGAGGAGGATCAGCAGCTGCGGGATGGGGCCCATGATCCGGGCCAGCGGCAGCAGGACGTAGGCCGCCGCGGTGGCGGTGTTCAGCGGGTGCTGGCGGCCGATGGTGCGCGGCGAGACACCGACGGCGACATAGGAGACCAGCACCATCACGGCGATGGCGACGGTCAGCGCCTCCCAGGTCGCGTCGAAGGAGCGCAGACAGGCGTAGGTCACCAGGACCCCGGCGGCCATCTCGCAGCCGACCCGCACCAGCAGGGCGACATTGAGGTAGCGGGTGGGGTCGGCGGCGACCGCGGCGAGCTTGGCGCTGCCGCGGCGGCCGGAGCGGACGGCTTCCTCGGCCCGGAAGCTGGTGGTCCGGGCGAGGCCGGCCTCCGCGCAGGCGGCGAGCCAGGCGATCACGACGAGCAGGACCGCGACCGCGATCAGCTGAGTGGTCATCGGGCCGCCCCGTCAGGTCACGGTGGGGGCCGGGGAGGGGCCGGTCAGCCCCCGCTCCGTGCGCCAGCCGTCGATGATCGCCGCCTGCAGGCCGAACATCTCGGCCTTCTCGTCCGGCTCCTCATGGTCGTAGCCGAGGAGGTGGAGCACGCCGTGGACGGTGAGCAGCTGCAGCTCCTCGTCCATGCTGTGCCCGGTCGGCGCGTCCTCGCCCTGCTTCTTGGCGACCTCGGGGCAGAGCACGATGTCACCGAGGAGGCCCTGCGGGGGCTCCTCGTCGTCCTTGGCCGGCGGACGCAGCTCGTCCATCGGGAAGGACATGACATCGGTCGGTCCCGGCAGGTCCATCCACTGGATGTGCAGCTGCTCCATGGCCTCGGCGTCCACGACGATCACGGACAGCTCGGAGAGCGGGTGGATGCGCATCCGGGCGACGGCGTAGCGGGCGACATCCAGGATGGCCTGCTCGTCGATCTCCGTGCCGGACTCGTTGTTGACGTCGATGGACATGAGGGAGGTGCTTCTCGCTTCTCGGGCCCGGCCCGATGGTTGCTGGGACCGCGGGGTCGTGCGCCGCCGGCCGGCCGGGTCGGCCGGCCGGCGGGGCTCACGCGCCGTTGCGGCTGTCGTACTTCTCGTAGGCGTCGACGATACGGCCGACGAGCTTGTGCCGGACCACGTCCTGGCTGGTGAGCAGGGAGAAATGCACGTCGTCGACGCCGTCCAGGATCTCCCGGACCTGGCGCAGACCGCTCTTCGTCCCGCCCGGGAGGTCGACCTGGGTGACGTCGCCGGTGATGACGATCTTCGATTCGAACCCGAGGCGGGTGAGGAACATCTTCATCTGCTCGGGGTTCGTGTTCTGCGCCTCGTCGAGGATGATGAAGGCGTCATTAAGCGTTCTTCCACGCATATACGCCAGCGGCGCGACCTCGATCGTCCCGGCGGCCATCAGGCGCGGGATGGAGTCGGGGTCGAGCATGTCGTGCAGCGCGTCGTAGAGCGGGCGCAGATAGGGGTCGATCTTCTCGTAGAGCGTGCCGGGCAGGAAGCCGAGCCGCTCACCGGCCTCGACGGCGGGGCGGGTCAGGATGATGCGGTTGACCTGCTTGGCCTGGAGCGCCTGGACGGCCTTGGCCATGGCGAGGTAGGTCTTGCCGGTGCCCGCCGGGCCGATGCCGAAGACCACGGTGTGCTCGTCGATGGCGTCGACGTAGCGCTTCTGGTTGAGGGTCTTGGGCCGGATCGTGCGGCCACGGTTGGACAGGATGTTCTGGGTGAGCACCTCGGCGGGTGTCTCACTCACCGCGCCCTCGCCGTCCTCCGCCGCGCGCAGCATGGCGATGGACCGTTCCACTGCGTCCTCCGTCATCGGTTGTCCGGTGCGGAGCACCAGCATCATCTCGTCGAAGAGGCGCTGGACGAGGGCCACTTCCGCGGCGTCGCCGACCGCGCTGACTTCGTTGCCCCGGACGTGGATGTCGGTCGCCGGGAAGGCCTTTTCGATCACGCGCAGAAGGGAGTCACCGGAACCCAGGACCGTCACCATCGGGTGCTTGGCCGGGACGGTGAACTGGGCGCGCGCCTGCGGTTGCGTGGGTGTCTGAGTCATAAGGCGGCTCGGTGGCCTGCTCAACCCCCATCCTTTGCTAATAAGAGGTGCCTGCCTGCACTCGACTCCTTGGGATACAAGAGTACGACGGAGCACCGACAGGCCCGAGGGCTTTTCCTGCCCGGGGCGGGACGGGGGCCCGCCCTCGGCCCCTGGGCGGCCGCGGCGGGCGGCCGGACCGGGCCCGCGGTGGCTCAGGCCGGGCGGCGGAAGCCGATCGTGGGGACGGCGCGGGCCAGCGGCGCGGGGCGGTACGCCGCGGGCAGCACCTCGTCCAGGAAGGCGTACCGGCGGCGCAGCACGCCCGGGGCGCCCGCCTCGCAGGTCCGCACCTGTTGCCACCAGGCGGCGATCTCGGCCCAGCCCGGCGCGGACAGCGAGCCGCCGAACTCCTGCACGGACAGCGCGGCGCACAGCCCCGAGAACGCGAGCCGGTCGGCCAGCGGCCAGTCGGCCAGGGTGCCGGTGACGAATCCCGCGACGAAGACGTCGCCGGCGCCGGTCGGGTCCAGGGCGTCCACGGCGATGGCGGACACCTCGGCGCTCTCGCCGGTCCGCCCGTCCACCGCGTAGGCGCCCTCGGCACCCAGCGTGACCACCGCGAGCGGCACCCGGTCGGCGAGCTTGCGGGCCGCGGCGCGCGGGCAGTCCGTGCGGGTGTAGCGCATGGCCTCCTCGGCGTTCGGCAGGAACGCCTCGCAGTGCTCCAGGTCGGCGAGGTCGGCCGGGTCCCAGCGGCCGCTGTCGTCCCAGCCCACATCCGCGAAGATGCGGCTGCCGCGGCCGGCCGCACAGCCCAGCCAGCCCTCCCGGCGGCCCGGGACCAGCGAGGCGACGCAGGCGCGGGACGGCGGCGGGCAGCCGGGGGCGTGCTTGCCGTCGAAGGCGAAGTCGGGCGGGGGTGCCTCGTGGCCGTGGGAGACCATCGTGCGTTCGCCCTCGTAGGCCATGGAGACGGTGACCGGGGAGTGCCAGCCGGGGACGGTGCGGGAGAGCGCGAGGTCGATGCCCTCGCCCTCTTCGAGGGCCTCCCAGCAGTACTCGCCGTAGTGGTCGTCGCCGAAGGCCGCGGCGAGTGAGGTGCGCAGCCCGAGCCGGGCCAGTGCGGTGGCCATGTTGGCGACGCCGCCGGGGCTGGAGCCCATGCCGCGGGCCCAGGACTCGGTGCCGCGGACCGGCGCGGAGTCCAGGCCGGTGAAGATGATGTCCAGGAAGACCGTGCCGGTGAGGTAGACGTCGGTGCGCGGGTCGCCGTCGGCGCGCACGCCGGCCAGCGGGTCGAGGGCGGCCGGCACCACGGCCGGGCCCGCCTGCGGAGGGTGTTCGCGTCGGCTGCTCACCGTGCTCGCTCCTCTCGTATCGGCACGTGCCGCCAGTGTGCCTGATGCTGCGGTACGTTCCGCCCCATGAGGCTCACGATTCTGGGCGGGGGCGGTTTCCGGGTGCCGCTGGTCTACCGCGCCCTGCTGGACGACCCGGGTCGCGCCGTCTCCGAGGTGGTGCTGCACGACACCGATCCGCGCCGGGTGGGGGTGATCGCCGAGGTCCTGGCGCGGCTGGCCCAGGGGCATCCGGCGCCGGTGCCGGTACGGGTCGCGGACGGTCTGGACGACGCGCTGGAGGGCGCCGGCTTCGTCTTCTCGGCGATCCGGGTGGGCGGCACGGCGGGCCGGGTGCGCGACGAACGCATCCCGCTGTCGGAGGGCGTGCTCGGCCAGGAGACGGTCGGTGCGGGCGGTGTCCTCTACGGGCTGCGGACGATTCCGGTGGCGCTGCACATCGCGGAGCGGGTCGCGGCGCTCGCCCCGGAGGCCTGGGTCATCAACTTCACCAACCCGGCGGGCATGGTGACCGAGGCGATGTCCCAGGTGCTCGGCGACCGGGTCCTCGGGATCTGTGACTCGCCGGTGGGGCTGGTGCGCCGGGCGGCGCGGGCGGCCGGCGCGGACCCGGCGGCCTTCGGGGACCCGGAGCGGGCCGGGTTCGACTACGTGGGGCTCAACCACCTGGGCTGGCTGCGGTCGTTGACGGTGGACGGCACGGACCTGCTGCCGGGGCTGCTCGCGGACGACGCGGCGCTGGGCTCGTTCGAGGAGGGCCGGCTGTTCGGCGGGGACTGGCTGCGGACCCTGGGCGCGCTCCCGAACGAGTATCTGCACTACTACTACTTCCGCCGGGAGACCCTCGACTCCGTACGGGACACCCGGGAGACCCGCGGCGAGTTCCTCGACCAGCAGCAGGGCGGCTTCTTCACGCGGGCCGCTTCGGCGGGCGGCGCGGACGCGGTGTACGCGCTGTGGGAGCGGACCCGGCTGGAGCGCGAGGAGACGTACATGGCGCACAGCCGGGAGGCGAGCGGCGGCTGGCAGCGCGACAGCCATGACCTGGAGGGCGGCGGCTACGACCGGGTGGCGCTGGCGTTGATGCACGGCATCCTGGGCGACAGCGGCACCCGGCTGATCCTGAACGTCCGCAACGGGACGACGGTGCCGCAGCTGGCGCCGGACGCGATCGTGGAGACGGTGTGCGAGGTGGGCGCGCGCGGCGCCCGGCCGCTGCCCTGTGCGCCGCTGCGCGAGGACCAGTTGGGGCTGATGCTGCAGGTCAAGGCGGTGGAGCGGGCGACCGTGGAGGCCGCGCTCTTCAAGGACCGGGAGGCCGCACTACGGGCCCTGGCTCTCCACCCCCTCGTGGACTCCCCCGCGGTGGCCGCCCGCATTCTGCAACGGGCGGCCGGGGAGGGGTGAGGCAGCGGCGCCGCGAACGCCGCCGGGCGGCGGGCGCCCACGGCGTGGCCTCCCACCGGAATACCCTCCGCCCCCGCCGCGTTGTGGCCCGCAAGGGGCGCCCGCACCCCCTAAGGGCCGCGAGCGCCACCTCCCCTAGGGCCTGTCGTCAAACTCCCGTCGTTCGCCCGAAGGGCGGCCCCGCGGCGTCTGGTGCGTGCGCTCGCAAGGCGGAGGGTCGTCCTCGTAGTGGGTCTACGTGGACGATCCCGACAACGCAGCGAGCGTGCGTGCCAG